>NZ_JAYMZR010000102.1:0-24911 GCF_035828615.1 Streptomyces sp. H27-D2
CGGTGGGCTCGTCGGCGAAGAGCACCGAGGGCGCGGTGACCAGCGCGCGGGCGATGGCCACGCGCTGGCGCTGGGACTGGTTGAGCGCGCCGGGGCGCTTGCGCCGGCAGTCGCCGATGTCGAGGCGGTCCAGCCACTCGCCGGCGGACTGCTTCGAGACGCGGTGGCCGCTGCCGCGCAGCAGCAGCGGGAGCGCCACGTTCTCCCAGACCGTCAGTTCGGGCACGAGCTGCGGCTCGGTGTCGATCCAGCCGAAGCGGTCGCGGCGCAGCCGTTCGCGGTCGCGCGGGGTGAGGGTGTGCACGGGGGCGCTGTTGAACCAGATCTCGCCCTCCTGGGGCGGGAGCTGGCCGGACAGGCACTTGAGGAGCGTTGTCTTGCCGGAGCCCCGTGGGCCGGTGACGGCGAGGATCTCGCCTTCGCGGACACCGAGGGAAACACCGGTGAGGGCGGGCGTGCCGTTGTGCGCGTAGTGCAGGGCACGGGCCCGGAGCACGTCGTTGTCAGGCGGGACCACCATCTGAGCACCTCTGCTTAGCTGCGTCCGTTCGTTCCCCCGACCGGGTGAACGACCCTGATGGGTATGGGTCACTAGCACCGTAAGGACTGCCTGGACGGGTCGGCGGAGAGGCGCGACGCGAACAACGGCCCAGGTTCACCCGCATGGCGTATGCGGGTGAACCTGGGCCGTCAAATGTTTGCGCGGTGGTGCTTATTTCAGAGCTTAGTCCACGCTTCGGTCAGGACCGTGCGAAGAATCTGCTCGATCTCGTCGAAGGTCTCCTGGGTGGAGATCAGCGGCGGCGAGATCTGGATGACCGGGTCACCGCGGTCGTCGGCGCGGCAGTAGAGGCCGTTTTCGAACAGCGCCTTGGAGACGAAGCCGTAGAGGAGGCGCTCGCACTCCTCGTCGTTGAAGGTCTCCTTGGTCGCCTTGTCCTTGACCAGCTCGATGCCGTAGAAGAAGCCGTTGCCGCGGACGTCGCCGACGATCGGCAGGTCGTGCAGCTTCTGCAGCGTCTTGAGGAAGGAGCTCTCGGTGTCCAGCACGTGCTGGTTGAGGCCCTCGCGCTCGAAGATGTCGATGTTGGCCAGCGCCACCGCGGAGGACACCGGGTGGCCGCCGAAGGTGTAGCCGTGCAGGAAGGTGTTGTCGCCCTTGAAGAACGGCTCGGCGATACGGTCGGAGATGACCGCCGCGCCGATCGGGGAGTAGCCCGAGGTCATGCCCTTGGCGCAGGTGATGATGTCCGGGATGTAGTCGAACTTGTCGCACGCGAACATCGTGCCGAGGCGGCCGAAGGCGCAGATGACCTCGTCCGAGACGAGCAGCACGTTGTACTGGTCGCAGATCTCGCGGACCCGCTGGAAGTACCCGGGGGGCGGCGGGAAGCAGCCGCCGGCGTTCTGCACCGGCTCCAGGAAGACGGCGGCGACGGTCTCCGGGCCCTCGAAGAGGATCTCCTGCTCGATCTGGTCGGCGCACCAGCGGCCGTAGGCCACCGGGTCGTCGCCGTGGATCGGCGCGCGGTAGATGTTGGTGTTGACGACCTTGTGGGCGCCAGGCACCAGCGGCTCGAAGGGGGCCTTGAGGGCCGGCAGGCCGGTGATGGACAGCGCGCCCTGCGTGGTGCCGTGGTAGGCGACGGCGCGGGATATCACCTTGTACTTGGTGGGCTCGCCGGTGAGCTTGAAGTACTGCTTGGCGAGCTTCCAGGCGGTCTCGACGGCCTCGCCGCCGCCGGTGGTGAAGAAGACCTTGTTGAGGTCACCCGGGGCGTAGTCGGCGAGGCGCTCGGCCAGCTCGACTGCCTTGGGGTGGGCGTACGACCAGATCGGGAAGAACGCGAGTTCCTTGGCCTGCTTGGCGGCGGCCTCGGCGAGCTCGGCGCGGCCGTGCCCGGCCTGCACGACGAAGAGGCCGGAGAGCCCGTCGAGGTAGCGCTTGCCCTTGTCGTCGTAGATGTAGGTGCCCTCGCCGCGCACGATGGTCGGCACGGGGGCGTTCTCATACGACGACATGCGGGTGAAGTGCATCCACAGGTGGTCGTACGCCGTTTTGGATGTGCTCTTCGCAGAAGCGGCGTCGGCGCTCATAGCTATCTCGTTCCCCAGGTGTAGGTCTGCTTCCGGAGCTTGAGGTAGACGAAGCTCTCGGTGGAGCGCACGCCGGGCAGCGTGCGGATCCGTTTGTTGATCATTTCCAGCAGGTGGTCGTCGTCCTCGCAGACGATCTCCACGAGGATGTCGAACGAGCCCGCGGTCATGACCACGTACTCGACTTCCTCCATGCCGGTCAGCGCGTCGGCGACCGGGTCCAGATCTCCCTCGACGTTGAGGCCGACCATCGCTTGCCGCCGGAATCCGACCGTGAGGGGGTCGGTGACGGCGACGATCTGCATCACGCCTTGGTCGAGCAGTTTCTGTACGCGCTGCCGGACGGCCGCCTCGGACAGGCCGACGGCCTTGCCGATCGCGGCGTACGGACGGCGCCCGTCCTCCTGGAGTTGTTCGATGATTGCCAGGGAGACGGAGTCGATCGACGGACTGCCGTGCTTGTCGCGATTGGCCACGTCCATCACTGTGCACGAGGACTCGTCTGTCCCGCAACTCCAAAGGGATGAAATTCGTTGTCTAGGTGCCATTATTTTGCTGATTCCGTTGTTCTTGGGTTGTAGGTATGTCGAAAACCTCTCCGGGGAGACTAGGGTGAGAGTCTCATCCATCGGACATCTGACAGGAGGGGTGGCACGTGACTACCGAGTCGGGACGGCTGCGCAAGCTCCGTAACTACATCGCCGGGGAATTCCGGGACGCCGCGGACGGACGCACCACGGAGGTGGTCAATCCCGCCACCGGCGAGGCATACGCCACCGCGCCGTTGTCCGGAGCAGCGGACGTCGACGCCGCGATGGCCGCCGCCGAGGCCGCGTTTCCGGCCTGGCGCGATCTCATCCCGGCCGAGCGGCAGAAAGTGCTCCTCAAGATCGCCGACGCCTTCGAGGCGCGGGCGGAGGAGCTGATCACCGCCGAGTCCGAGAACTGCGGCAAGCCCCTCGCCCTGGTGCGGTCCGAGGAGGTCCCGCCCATGGTCGACCAGATCCGCTTCTTCGCGGGCGCCGCGCGGATGCTGGAAGGCCGGTCGGCCGGCGAGTACATGGACGGCTTCACCTCGATCATCCGGCGCGAGCCGGTCGGGGTCTGCGCGCAGGTCGCGCCGTGGAACTACCCGATGATGATGGCCGTGTGGAAGTTCGCCCCGGCGCTCGCCGCGGGCAACACCGTCGTCATCAAGCCCTCGGACACCACCCCGGCGTCCACCGTGCTCATCGCCGAGATCATCGGCGACGTGCTGGCGGAACTGGGCCACTCCAGGAGCGTCTTCAACGTCATCTGCGGCGACCGCGAGAGCGGCCGCCTGATGGTCGAGCACCCGACCCCGGCGATGGCCTCCATCACCGGTTCGGTCCGGGCCGGCATGCAGGTCGCCGAGAGCGCCTCCAAGGACCTCAAGCGGGTCCACCTGGAGCTGGGCGGCAAGGCGCCGGTCGTCGTCTTCAACGACACCGACATCGCCAAGGCCGTCGCGGACATCGCGGTCGCGGGCTACTTCAACGCGGGCCAGGACTGTACGGCCGCGACCCGCGTACTCGTCCAGGAGTCGATCCACGACGAGTTCGTGACCGCGCTCGCCAAGGCCGCCGCCGACACCAAGACCGGCGCGGCGGACGACGAGGACGTGCTCTACGGGCCGCTCAACAACGCCAACCAGCTCAAGCAGGTCGCCGGCTTCATCGAGCGGCTCCCCGCGCACGCCAAGATCGAGGCGGGCGGCCACCGGGTCGGTGAGCGCGGCTACTTCTTCGCGGCCACCGTCGTCTCCGGCCTCAAGCAGGACGACGAGATCATCCAGAACGAGGTCTTCGGCCCGGTCATCACCGTCCAGTCCTTCACGGACGAGGAACAGGCCGTCGAGTGGGCGAACGACGTCGAGTTCGCCCTCGCCTCCTCGGTGTGGACCAAGGACCACGGCCGCGCGATGCGGATGTCCAAGCGGCTCGACTTCGGCTGCGTGTGGATCAACACCCACATCCCGCTGGTCGCGGAGATGCCACACGGCGGCTTCAAGAAGTCCGGCTACGGCAAGGACCTCTCGGGGTACGGCTTCGAGGACTACACGCGCATCAAGCACGTGATGACGTCCCTGGACAGCTGAACCGCCCACCCGGGCGCCGGCGAGAGGCCGGTGGACGGGCGCACGCAGCACGGCCCCGGACGCTTCCCGCGTCCGGGGCCGCGCTGCGTGATGTGGCACACACTGTGTCGTGAGCCGCCGCCGCACACCGGTCAGTCTGTCTATTGCCGCCGTTCGCACACTGCGTGAAGGTGTGGGCCATGGCTGATCTCTCCTTGTCGCGTCGCTCACTGATCCGCGGAATCGGGATGGCCGGGGTGGGCGGGGCGCTCACGGCGGCGACCGGCTGCGGGGTGCCGCCCGCCTACGTGGCGGCCGACGACCGCGCCGGACGGGACCGCTCCGCGAAGGACCGGAACGTCGTATTCGCCAACTGGCCGCTCTACATCGACGTCGACGACCACGACCGGCAACTGCGCCCGACGCTGGCCGCCTTCGAGAAGCGCAGCGGAATCTCCGTCGACTACACCGAGGAGATCAACGACAACGACGAGTTCTTCGGCAAGATCAGCCCCGCGCTGATGAACCACCAGTCGACCGGCCGCGACCTGATCGTCACCAGCGACTGGATGTGCGCCCGCTTCGTCCGGCTCGGCTGGGTGCAGAAGATGGACCGCGCGCGGCAGCCCAACGTCGAGAAGTACCTCGACCCGCTGCTGCGCCGACCGGGCTTCGACCCCGGCCGGCTGCACACCGTGCCCTGGCAGTCCGGCATCACCGGCATCGCGTACAACCGCAAGAAGCTCGGCCGCGAGATCCGGCACACCTCCGAGCTGTGGCAGGACGACCTGCGCGGCAAGGTGACCCTGCTGGCCGGGCTCGACGAGGCGTTCGCGCTGCTCATGCAGGGCAACGGGACGGACATCACCCGCTGGAACGCCGACGACTTCCACCGGATGACGGACCAGGTGCGGCGGCTGGTGCGCGACAAGCACATCCGCCGCTTCACCGGCAACGACTACATCAAGGACCTCTCCAGCGGCGACGTCCTCGCCTGCCAGGCGTACTCCGGCGACGTCATCCAACTCCAGGCCGACAACCCGGACATCGAGTTCGTGGTGCCGCAGGAGGGGGCCGAGCTGTGGGCGGAGAGCCTGATGATCCCCAACCTCGCCGCCCACAAGCGGAACGCGGAGCGGCTCATCGACTACTACTACCAGCCGGAGGTCGCGGCGGCGCTGGCCGCGTGGGTCAACTACGTCTGCCCGGTGCCGGCCGCCCGCGACGTCCTCGCCTCGTCGAAGGACAAGGAGACGGCGGCGCTCGCCGAGGACCCGTTGATCTTCCCGGACGACTCGATGCGCGAGCGGCTCGTCATCGCGCGCGACATCACTTCGCAGGAGCGGGTGGAGTTCGCGAAGGAGTGGAACTCGATCGTCGGGCTGTGACGGCTCCCGGGCTGAGGGCGGGGGCTGAGGGCGGGGGCGCGGGGGGCCTCCCCCGCGCCCCCGGCTCCTGCCCTCGCGCCCCCGGCCCGACTCCCACCGGCCGGGCCGCGCCCGTCACCCGGCGTGCAGCCGGCGCAGGGTGTCGATCCGGTTGGTGGTGATCGAGTCCACTCCCATCCGGAGCAGCCTGGTCATCGTGCGCCGGGTGTCGGGCGTCCAGGCCGCCATCAGCATGCCCTCGTCGTGGGTGCGCCGGACGAGGTCCTCGGTGATCAGTCCGAAGCGGTAGTTGAGCCACTGGGGCCGGACCCGGGCCAGCAGCGCGGGCCGGGGCGGCGCGGCGCGGTCCCAGGAGAGGGCGATCTCGGCGTCGGGGTCGGCGGCCCGTACGGCGAGCATCGCGGTCCCGCCGCCGCAGTAGTAGACGCGGTCGGCGGCCCCGCGGGCGCGCACCTCGGCGACGACGGCCGGCACCGCCGCCGGATCGGGGAAGTCGATGAGCAGGCGGGCGGCCGGGAAGGCCGCGGCCTCCGCCAGCGCTTCGCTCAGGGTGGGGACGCCGCCGTCGGTCAGCCCGCGCAGCTCGTCGGCCGTGACGGCGGCGAGCGGCCGGTCGTGGTCCCACAGCCGCTTGAGGGTCCGGTCGTGGAGCAGCACCGGGACGCCGTCGCGGGTGAGCCGGGCGTCGGTCTCCACCGCGCCCGCGCCCGCCCGCAGCGCCGAGAGCAGCGACGGCAGGGTGTTCTCGCGGTACTTGTACGGGTCGCCGCGGTGGCCGACGGCCACCGCCTCGCCGCGCGCCATCAGCCGGTCCAGGAGGCGGTGTAGGCGTCGATCTCGGCGCTGAGCAGCGCCTTGCCCGAGCGGTCGAGGAAGGATGCCTCCACCGCGTTCTTGGCGAGGTTCGCGACCCCCGCCCGGTCGAGGCCCAGGAGCCGGGCGGCCACCGCGTACTCGGTGTTGAGGTCGGTGCCGAACATCGGCGGGTCGTCGCTGTTGATCGTGACCAGCACGCCGGCCGCGACCATCTCCTTGAGCGGGTGTTCGTCCAGCGTGCGCACCGCGCGCGTCGCGATGTTGGAGGTCGGGCAGATCTCCAACGGGATGCGGTGCTCGGCGAGATGGGCGAGCAGCCGCGGGTCCTGGACGCTGCTGGTGCCGTGGCCGATGCGCTCGGCGCGCAGATGGGTCAGCGCGTCCCAGACGGTCTGCGGCCCGGTGGTCTCGCCGGCGTGCGGCACGCTGTGCAGTCCGGCGGCGATGGCGCGGTCGAAGTACGGCTTGAACTGCGGCCGGGGAACGCCGACCTCGGGACCGCCGAGGCCGAACGAGACGAGTCCGTCGGGCCGCAGTTCGGTGGCGATCCGGGCCGTCTCCTCGGCCGACTCCAGACCGGCCTCGCCGGGGATGTCGAAGCACCAGCGGAGGATGACGCCGAACTCGGCCTCGGCCGCCCGGCGGGCGTCCTCGATGGCCTCGACGAACGCGAGGTCGGGGATGCCGCGCCTGGTCGAGCTGTACGGGGTGACGGTCAACTCGGCGTAGCGGATGTTCTGCCGGGCCATGTCCCGGGCGACCTCGTAGGTCAGCAGCCGCACGTCCTCGGCGTTCCGGATGAGGTCCACGACGGACAGGTAGACCTGGACGAAGTGCGCGAAGCCGGTGAAGGTGAAGTAGTCGGCGACGGCCTCGGGGTCGGTGGGGACCGGCGAGTCGGGGTGCCGGGCGGCCAGCTCCGCGACGATGCGCGGAGACGCGGAGCCGACGTGGTGCACATGCAGCTCGGCTTTGGGAAGCCCTGCGATGAAGGGGTGCAGCTCTGACATCGGGACCTCCGGGAACGGGTGCGCGAAGCGCGGTACGGGGTGGCTGGTCCGGGCGTCGGCGCGGCGGACGGCTGGGTGCGGGACGGCTCGGGGCGGGTCCGGGACGGACGGGCTTCGATCATCGTAATTGCGGGTCGTCCCCGTTCGGGGGCAGGCCGTAGCATTGCGGGACGACCACAGGGAGAGTCATGTCCGACAAGCCCGAGCAGCCGGGATCACCTGAGCGATCCGAGCCGCGCGATCCATGGGCTCCGCCGGAGCGGCGCGTCCCGCTGACCAAGCCGCCGACGGCCGGCGATCCCCGGGACAGCGGTCCTGCGGCGCCCCGGCAGCCGGTGGCCGACCAGCCGACGGTCACCTCGATGCCGTCCGCCGGGGGCCCCGGTCCGGTGCCGCCGCCTCCGCCCGCCCCGACCGGGCCGGGCACGCCGAGCGCCTACCCGTCGGCTCAGCCGGGCGGCTACGGCTCACCGCCCTACGCCGACCCGTACGGCACGACCGGCTACGGCAACGCTCCCTACGGCGGCGCTCCGGGCTACGGCGGCGACCCGTACGGCGCGCCCGGTTACGGCGGCGCTCCCGGCTATCCCCAGTACCCCGGCGCGGGCTACGGCCAGGGCTGGCAGGCCGCCGGGCCGAGCAACGGCTTCGGCATAGCCGCGCTCGTCCTCGGCATCGTCGGTACGGTCCTCGCGGTCACCGTCGTGTTCGGCGTCATTCCCGGCATCCTCGCGATCATCTTCGGCGCGCTCGGCCGGGCACGGGCCAGCCGCGGCGAGGCGACCAACGGCGGCCAGGCACTGGCCGGGCTCATCCTCGGGGCGGTCGCGGTCGTCGGCAGCGCGCTGATGATCGTCGTCGTGGTGGTGGCCGAGGACGACGACTCCGACCCGTACGACTCCGGCCCCTACGACAACGCGGTCGTGCTCGTCACGCCGTCGGGCCCCGCGCCGGTCCTGGCGTCGGGCCCCGCGGCGATCCGGAATCAGCCCGGTATCCCCGTCTCGCCGTCGGCCCCGGGGCCGTTCACGAGTCGCTGACGCGCCTCCGTCAGCGCGAAGCCCAGCAGGTTCGAGCCGAGCCACCGGGCCGGGTCCTGGGCCCGCTCGTCGTCCGCGGCGAGCCCGATGCCCCACAGCCGGTCCGGCGGGTGGGCCTCGGCCGGCACCCGGGTGCCGGTGCCGAGCAAATAGCCGCGCAGGCCCGGGTGGAGAGCGAACTCAGCCACACTGCCCGCGACCACGATCTCGTACCGCCTCCGCCGCCACTGGGCCTCAGGCAGCCGGCGCCCACGCTGCCGTCCCGCCGCGGCTGATGCCCCCGGAAATAGAGGTACGTGAAGCGCCGCTCCCGCGCGGTCGGATGCGAGCAACTCCTTGACGGACTGCGGCCCTTGTGGCTGGGGGCCAGCTGCGGCGTGGCTGCCGTTCGCTGTCATGCGCCGATTCTCGCAGGGGCCACTGACATTGATACTCGTAGCGGGTTCCGGTGGTCGTGGCTCTGCCACTGACTGACAGCGGCAGCGCCTCCGGCGTACGTACCGACTGGGTCACCGACGGGGAACTCGACTGCCCCGGGTGAATCTTGGCCATAGCATTACCAGGCTATTTCCTTGGAGGGGAGACAACTCATGTCCAACTACAACAATCCTGGTCAGCCTGGCGGCTATGACCCGAATGCCTACGGAGCCGCTCCGCAGCAGCCGCCGCAGCCCCCGCAGCCGCCGCCGCAGCCCCCGCAGCAGCCCGGCTACGGCTACCCGGTCGCGAGCAACTACCCGACCGCTCCGCCGGTCCAGCCCTACGGCTATCCGGGGCAGGGCGGCTACGGCATGCCCCGCAACGGCATGGGCACCGCGGGTCTGGTCTGCGGCATCATCGGCCTGGTCTGCGGCATCATCGCCGTCTTCTGGTTCTTCGCGCTCATTCTCGGCGTGCTGGCCATCATCTTCGGCGGCGTTGGCCGCGGCCGGGTGAAGAGGGGCGAGGCGACCAACAGCAGCCCCGCGACCGCGGGCATCGTGCTGGGTGTCCTGTCGCTTGCGTTCCCGCTCCTCTGGTTCGCCGTCTTCGCGAGCGTTCTGGGCATAGGCATGGGCATGTGACCGACCGCTGAGACGGACCGTCGGCACCGCCCCGCACTGACCGAATCCGTTGCGAAACCAAAAAGCAACAACGGAATCCCTTGTTGAAGGGGTATCCCTCTGCCAGGATCGGCCTTCGATCCGGGTTGGAGCTACGCCTACCCGCATAGCGCTGCGGATCGGCGGAGGAGTGCGTAATGGAGCAACAGTTCGATGTGATGGGGCGGTTCGCCGGCGGCGCGCAGTACATCGCGGGCGAGCTCAAGCAGGGCGGTTCGGGGACGACCCACGCGGTCGTCGATCCGGCGACCGGCGACGAGGTGTACTCCTACGAGCTGGCCGGCACCGCCGACGTGGACGCGGCCGTCTCCGCCGCCGCGGCGGCCTTCCCCGGCTGGTCGGGAGCCACCCCGGGCGAGCGCTCGGACGCGATGCACCGCTTCGCAGCCGTGCTCACCGACCAGGCCGAGGACTTCGCGTACGCCGAGTCGCTCCAGTGCGGCAAGCCCATCAAGCTGTCCCGCGAGTTCGACGTGCCGGGCTCGATCGACAACGTCGCGTTCTTCGCGGGCGCCGCCCGCCATCTGGAGGGCAAGGCGGCCGGTGAGTACACCGGCGACCACACCTCGTACACCCGGCGCGAGCCGATCGGCGTCGTCGGCTCCATCGCGCCCTGGAACTACCCGCTCCAGATGGCCGCCTGGAAGGTGCTGCCGGCCATCGCGGCGGGCAACACCATCGTGCTGAAGCCCGCCGAGCTGACCCCGCTGACCTCGCTGATGTTCGCGCAGGCCGCGACCGCGGCGGGCATCCCGGACGGCGTCGTCAACATCGTCACCGGCGCGGGCAGGGAAGCCGGCGAGCACCTCGTCGGCCACCCCTCGGTCGCCATGACCTCCTTCACCGGCTCGACCGAGGTCGGCAAGCGCGTCGCCGAGATCGCCACCCGCAGCGTCAAGCGGCTGCACCTGGAGCTCGGCGGCAAGGCCCCCTTCCTGGTCTTCGACGACGCCGACCTGGAAGCGGCCGTGCACGGCGCGGTCGCCGGCTCGCTGATCAACACCGGCCAGGACTGCACCGCGGCCACTCGCGCGTACGTCCAGCGCCCGCTGTTCGACGCCTTCGTGGCCGGCGTCGCGGACCTGATGGCGACGGTCCGGCTCGGCGACCCCTTCGACCCCGCGACCGACCTCGGCCCGCTCATCTCGCACACCCAGCGCGACCGGGTCGCGGGTTTCGTCGACCGGGCCCGCGGCTACGGCGCCCGGATCCACACCGGCGGCGAAGCGCCCGGCGGCGAGCTGGCCAAGGGCGCGTACTACCGGCCCACCCTGATCACCGGCGCGGCGCAGGACAGCGAGATCGTGCAGCGTGAGATCTTCGGCCCTGTGCTGGTCGTGCTGCCCTTCGACAGCGACGACGAGGGCATCGCGCTCGCCAACGACACACCGTTCGGCCTCGCCGCCTCCGCCTGGAGCCGCGACGTCTACCGCACCGGCCGCGCCACCCGCGAGATCCAGGCCGGCTGTGTGTGGATCAACGACCACATCCCGATCCTCAGCGAGATGCCGCACGGCGGTTACAAGGCGTCCGGCTTCGGCAAGGACATGTCGACGTACTCCTTCGACGAGTACACGCAGGTCAAGCACGTGATGTACGACAACACGGCGGTAGCCCGCAAGGACTGGCACCGCACCGTCTTCGGGGACCGCTGACCAACGCGGGCTGACCACGGCTGACACAGGACCCCCGGCTGACCACCGGGTCACCCTCGCGAAAGGGCGTAGCTCATGGAGCACCACGAGCCCGAAAGTCTCTCCCCTCCACAATCGGCCGCCATTCGGCGCAGCGCGGCCAACGGCCGGATGGCGCTCAGCCGCCGCTCGCTGCTGCGCGCGAGCAGCGCCGGGGCGCTCGCCATCGGCGGGGCGGGCGCGCTGAGCGCCTGCGGAATCCCGCCCGCGGGCCGGAAGACCGGGTCGGAAACCAGCGACGACCACTCGGACGAGGAGAAGCGGCTCAGCTTCTCCAACTGGGCCGAGTACATCGACGTCACCGACGACAGCAAGCACCGGCCGTCGCTGGAGGAGTTCCAGCGCCGCACCGGCATCAAGGTCAAGTACACCGAGGACATCAACGACAACGTCGAGTTCTTCGGGAAGATCAAGCCGCAGCTGGCCGCGGGCCAGGACAGCGGACGTGACCTGATCTGCGTCACCGACTGGCTGGCCGGCCGGATGATCCGGCTCGGCTGGACACAGCAGCTGGACCAGGCCAACCTGCCGCACGCGTACGCCAACCTGTCGGCCCAGTTCCGCGAGCCGGACTGGGACCCGGGGCGCGCCCACTCGTACACCTGGACCGGCATCCCGGCCGTCATCGCGTACAACGAGAAGGCGACCGGCGGACGCAAGGTCACCTCCATCTCGCAGCTGCTCGACGACCCCAAGCTCAAGGGCCGGGTCGGGATGCTCTCCGAGATGCGCGACACCGTCGGGCTGACCCTGCTCGACCTGGGCAAACGGCCCGAGGACTGCACGAGCGACGACTTCGACGCGGCCATCGCCCGGCTGCAGAAGGGCGTCGACCGCAAGCAGATCCGCCGCTTCACCGGCAACGACTACGTCGACGACCTGAGCAAGGGCGACATCGCGGCCTGCGTCGCCTGGGCGGGCGACCTCATCCAGCTCCAGAAGGACAACCCGGCCATCAAGTTCGTCATCCCGGACACCGGCTACATGACGTCCACCGACAACCTGCTGGTCCCGGTCAAGTCGCGGCACAAGAAGAACGCCGAGCGGCTCATCGACTTCTTCTACGAGCCCAAGAACGCGGCGCGGCTGGCCGCCTACATCAACTACGTGTGCCCGGTCGACGGCGTCCGCGCCGAGCTCGCGAAGATCGACAAGGATCTCGCCGCCAATCCGCTGATCCTCCCGGACAAGGAAATGGCCGCGAAGTCGCACAACTTCCGGCTGCTCTCGGCCAGGGAAGAGTCGGCGTTCGAGGAGAAGTTCGCCAAGCTCATCGGCGCCTGAGCGCTCCGAGCCCGACCGCCCCCCTTTTCGACCACCACCACACCTGGGACTGGCACCCATGACAGAGAGCTCCGGCGGCGATGTCCGCCTCACAGGGATCAGCAAGAAGTACGGCTCCTTCAACGCCGTCCACCCGCTCGATCTGACCGTGCCCGCAGGCTCCTTCTTCGCCCTCCTCGGCGCGTCCGGCTGCGGCAAGACCACCACGCTGCGCATGATCGCCGGACTGGAGGAACCCACCGCCGGCACCGTACGGCTCGCCGGCGAGGACATCACCGCGCTGCCGCCCTACAAGCGCCCGGTGAACACCGTCTTCCAGAACTACGCGCTCTTCCCGCACCTCGACATCTACGAGAACGTCGCCTTCGGCCTGCGCCGGCGGGGCGTCAAGTCGGTGAAGAAGCAGGTCGGCGACATGCTCGACCTCGTACAGCTCGGCGACTTCGCCCGCCGCAAGCCGCAGCAGCTCTCCGGCGGCCAGCAGCAGCGCGTCGCCGTCGCCCGCGCGCTGATCAACCACCCGCGGGTGCTGCTCCTCGACGAGCCGCTGGGCGCCCTCGACCTGAAGCTGCGCCGTCAGATGCAGCTTGAACTCAAGCGCATCCAGACCGAGGTCGGCATCACCTTCGTGCACGTCACGCACGACCAGGAGGAGGCCATGACCATGGCCGACACGGTCGCGGTGATGAACGGCGGCCGGGTCGAACAGCTCGGCGCGCCCGCCGACCTCTACGAGAACCCGGTCTCCACCTTCGTCGCCAACTTCCTCGGCACCTCCAACCTCATCGAGGCCGAGGTGGTCGGATCGAGCGGGGACGACCTCCAGCTGAAGTCCGGCGACTTCAAGATCACGATGCCCGCCGCACGATGTTCGGCCCCGGCCGGCACCGGCGACAAGGTGCTCGCGGGCGTCCGCCCCGAGAAGATCTCCCTGGTGGCCGCGGCGGACGAGGGGACCATCCCGGCCGGACGCAACCGGATCACCGGGCGGATCAAGGACGCGAGCTTCATCGGCGTCTCCACCCAGTTCGTCATCGGCAGCCCCGTCTGCCCCGAACTCGCCGTCTACCAGCAGAACATCGAACGGGACGGACGGCTGGTCCCCGGCGCCGACGTCGTCCTGCACTGGAACCCCGCGCACACCTTCGGGCTCGACGCCGCGCAGGACATCGACGCCGGGACCGAGACCCCCGAGGACAGCGCGTGAGTGCCACAGGCGCGCCCCCCGCGCCCGCCCCCGCGCCGGAGCCCGGCGAGCACACCGACAGCGCCGACAACGCCGAGCGCGCCCCCCGCACGACCGCCGTCCGCAAACGGCTCGTCCCCTACTGGCTGCTGCTCCCCGGCATCCTCTGGCTGGTCGTCTTCTTCGCGGCGCCGCTCGTCTACCAGGCGTCGACCTCGATCCAGACCGGCTCCCTCGAAGAGGGCTTCAAGGTCACCTGGCACTTCGCCACCTACTGGGACGCGCTGACCGAGTACTACCCGCAGTTCCTGCGCTCGGTGCTGTTCGCCGGCACGGCCACCGTGCTGTGCCTGCTGCTCGGCTACCCGCTCGCCTACTTCATCGCCTTCAAGGCGGGCCGCTGGCGCAACCTCGTGATGATCCTGGTCATCGCGCCGTTCTTCACCAGCTTCCTGATCCGCACCCTCGCCTGGAAGACGATCCTCGCCGACGGCGGCGCGGTGGTCGGCGCGCTCAACACGCTGCACATCCTCGACGTGACGAGCTGGCTCGGGGTCACCGAGGGCGAACGGGTGCTGGCCACCCCGCTCGCGGTGATCTGCGGCCTGACGTACAACTTCCTGCCCTTCATGGTGCTGCCGCTCTACAGCTCGCTGGAGCGCATCGACCCCCGGCTGCACGAAGCGGCCGGCGACCTCTACGCCCGGCCCTTCACCACCTTCCGCAAGGTGACCTTCCGGCTGTCGATGCCGGGCGTCGTCGCGGGCACGCTGCTCACCTTCATCCCGGCGACCGGCGACTACATCAACGCCGAACTCCTCGGCTCCACCGACCAGAAGATGATCGGCAACGTCATCCAGTCGCAGTTCCTGCGGGTGCTCGACTACCCGACGGCCGCCGCGCTGTCCTTCATCCTCATGGCGGCCATCCTCACGATGGTCAGCATCTACATCCGCAAGGCCGGGACGGAGGAACTCGTCTGATGCGCTGGCTGCGACGCAACCTGGTGGTGATCGGGGGCCTGCTCACGCTCGCCTATCTGATCCTGCCCAATGTCATCGTGATGGTCTTCTCCTTCAACAAGCCCAACGGCCGCTTCAACTACGCCTGGCAGCGGTTCTCCACCGACGCCTGGACCGACCCGTGCGGCGTCGCCGACCTGTGCGGATCGCTCTCGCTCAGCCTGCAGATCGCCGTCTGGGCCACCGTCGGCTCGACCGTGCTCGGCACGATGATCGCTTTCGCCATCGCCCGCTACCGCTTCCGCGCCCGCGGCTCCGTCAACACCCTGATCTTCCTGCCGATGGCCATGCCCGAGGTGGTCATGGCCGCCTCACTCGCCACCCTCTTCCTCAACATGGGCGCGAACTTCGGCTTCTGGACCATCCTCATCGCGCACATCATGTTCTGCCTGAGCTTCGTCGTCACGGCGGTCAAGGCACGCGTGATGAGCATGGACCCGCGGCTGGAACAGGCCGCCCAGGACCTCTACGCGGGCCCGGTGCAGACCTTCCTGCGGATCACGCTGCCGATCGCCGCGCCCGGCATCGCCGCCGGCGCGCTGCTCTCGTTCGCGCTGTCCTTCGACGACTTCATCATCACCAACTTCAACGCCGGGTCGACCGTCACCTTCCCCATGTTCGTCTGGGGATCGGCTCAGCGCGGCACTCCTGTACAGATCAATGTCATCGGAACGGCCATGTTCGTGATCGCCGTACTGTGCGTGCTCGTCGGCCAGCTGGCCGGCAGCCGCCGCAAAAGGAGCTGAGAATCATGGCCCCAGCAGCCATGAACCCCGCCCGTGCGCTCGCCGAAGCGCAGCCGACCGCCTACTGGCTCGACGACCCCGACCGGCCGCGTGCGCTGCCCGCGCTCGTCGGCGACGAGCACTGCGACCTGCTCGTCGTCGGCGGCGGCTACTCCGGCCTGTGGACCGCGCTGCTCGCCAAGGAACGTGACCCGAGCCGCGACGTCGTCCTCGTCGAGGGCAAGGAAGTCGGCTGGGCCGCCTCCGGGCGCAACGGCGGCTTCTGCGCCGCCTCGCTCACCCACGGCTTCGCCAACGGCCTCGCCCGCTGGCCCGAGGAACTGCGGGAACTGGAGGAGCTGGGCAATCGCAACCTCGACGGCATCGAGGCGGCGGTCGAGCGCTACGCCATCGACTGTGCCTTCGAGCGCACCGGCGAGATCGACGTCGCCACCGAGCCGCACCAGGTCGAGGAGTTGCGCGAAGCCTCCGAGGAGGCCGCGAAGCTCGGCTTCGACATGCCCTTCCTGGACGCCGACGAAGTGCGCGCCGAGGTCGACTCGCCGACCTTCCTGGCCGGACTCTGGGACCCCGCCGGCGTCGCCATGCTCAACCCCGCCCGGCTGGCCTGGGGCCTCAAGCGCGCGTGCCTGGAGCTAGGCGTGCGGATCTACGAGCACACCCCCGCGCACGACCTCACGCCCCGGGGCGCGGGAATGGCCGCGCGCACCCCCTACGGCCGGGTCTTCGCCCGCCATGTCGCGCTCGGCACCAACGCCTTCCCCTCGCTGCTGCGCCGGGTCCGGCCGTTCATCGTGCCGGTCTACGACTACGCGCTGATGACCGAGCCGCTGACGGCGGAACAGCTCGACTCGATCGGCTGGAAGAAGCGGCAGGGGCTCAGCGACAGCGCCAACCACTTCCACTACTTCCGGCTCACCGCCGACAACCGCATCCTGTGGGGCGGCTACGACGTCGTCTACCACTTCGGCAGCCGGATCACCCATGAGTACGACCAGCGCCCGGAGACGTACACCAAGCTCGCCGAGCACTTCTTCCGCTGCTTCCCGCAGCTCGCGGGGCTGCGCTTCAGCCACACCTGGGGCGGGGTGATCGACACCTGCTCCCGCTTCTCGCCGTTCTTCGGCACCGCGCACGGCGGCCGGGTCTCGTACGCCGTCGGCTACACCGGGCTCGGCGTCGGGGCGACCCGGTTCGGCGCGGACGTGATGCTCGACCTGCTGAGCGGGGAGCGCACCGAGCGGACCGCGTCCAAGATGGTGCGCAGCAAGCCGCTGCCGTTCCCGCCCGAGCCGGTCCGCTGGGCGGGCATCGGGATCACCCAGTGGTCGCTGGCCCGCTCGGCCGCCCTGGGCGTCCGGCGCAATCTGTGGCTCAAGGGGATGGACAAGATCGGGCTGGGCTTCGACAGCTGACGCCCCGCCGCCGGGGCCCCGCCGCTCACGCCCCCGCCGCTCACGCCCCGACCGCCAGGGCCGGTCACGCCCCCGTGGCACGCCCGCGTGCGACCGGTGGACGCCCGGTGACCCGTGCCGTCGAAAACTCCCGCGCGAAGCCGCGTAAGGATGACGCTCGACTCCGCTCTCCCTCAGGACACCCCGGCCCGAACGGGCCGAGTCGGAGAGAGGATCGGACATGGGCGGCACGGGGGCGAAGAGCGCGGTGGAGTGGCTGGCATCGGTGGCGCCGGATCCCGGGGCCTGCCGGTGGGAGTGGGAGCGCAACCCCCTCGGGGTGACCCTGCTGCCCGCCGGCCGGCTCTGGGACGTACTCATCCTGACCGGCGAGTTGGGCTATCCGACCCTCGATGTGCTCACCCGGTGCATCGACCGGCCGGGGCCGGTGCTCGCCGACTTCGGCGACGCCCGGATGGGCTTCTTCGTACCGCCGGGCACCGTGTCCCGCTGGATCGGAACCGGCGTACGGGGCGCGGGGCGCGGCACCTGGATCGTCGTCCCCTACCCCGGCCGCGCGACGGGCGGCGCCCGCTGGCTCGTACCGCCGGACGGCTCGGGCACGCTCACCGACCCGGCGATCCTGGAACTGGCGATGCACGAGGCGGTGAGTCAGATCTCCCGCGACTCGGGCGCCGGGGACTGAGGGGGCGCGGGGGGATGAGTCGCCGGGGGTTCCGAGTCCGACGACGGGGTCTCGGCCGACCGGGCCTCCGACGGCCGGGGCTCCGACGGCCGGGGCTCCGACGGCCGGGGCTCCGACGGCCGGGGCTCCGGCGACCGGTCCGCCGGTACGGGCGCGCCGGCAGCCGAAGCCGCCGCGGCCACCGCGCACAGCAGCACGCCGGAAAGACACCAACTGCCCAGCACATCGAGCGGCCAGTGGTAGCGACAGCGGACCAGGGACGCGCCCACGGTGAGATTCAGCAGCGCGACGACGGTCACCGCGGCGACGCGGCTCAGGGCCGGCGCGCGGCGCGTCGTGAGGCGGCCGGGGCCGTGGGTGAGCAGGAGAACGGCCGCCCCGTAGGCGAGCGCGGCCGTCGCGGTGTGCCCGGACGGGAAGTAGCCGACGTAGTCGCCCAGTTGGCGTCCGACCGGACCGGGCCGGGCGATCCAGACCTTGAGCGGTACGACGAGCGCGGGCAGCACGGCCATCGCGAGGCCGGCCGCCGAGGGCGGCAGCCACCAGCGCCGCAGGCCCGCGCGGTGCCCGCGCAGCGCCGCCAGTGCCATCGAGACGGCCAGGACGGGCAGCGCCACCATGGTGTTGCCCAGATCCGAGAAGAACTCCGCGATCGGGATCGGGAGTGGGAGTCCGTGCCGGGCCATGGCCCGGCCGAGGCGCTCGTCCGCCGCGCGCAGCGGGCCGTCGGCCAGCACCTGCCACGTCAGCGCCCCGAACAGGGCCGCGCAGAACAGGGCGTACAACAGGGCCGGGAAGCGGCGGAAGACAGTCGGACGCCCCGGAGCAGGGGGGGTAGCTCCGGGGCGTCCGTGGAAACCGGGCAACCGCGCGCCCCGGGGGGTGTGGGGCGGGCGGCCATCCGATCGGTGAGAAGATCCGGAGCCAGAGGCTCCAGTGATGTGCGCGAGGGCACGACCGGGTCGAAGCTGGGGAAGCGCCGACTCGGCATCGCCCGCAGTCCCCTGCGAGCGAAGTGTTTCTCTCATCTGCAGAAACCGTACGTCAGCCGGGGCGGGCCCGAAAGCCGGAACGCCTGTCCGCCATCGGCCCCGCACATCTTCTTCACCGCACACATCCATTACCGGGCGGTAGTAGCCCGCAAGCCGTGGACCCGGGGCCGCGAATCGGGTCGGATCGACGGAAACCGAGGGGCGCGCAGGCGTGCGGCGGAGCGCCCAGGGGTGCGGGGGAGCGCAGCGGGGTGCGGAGGCGGGCGCGCGGCCCGGCTCCGCACCCCGTCCGGTCAGAGACCGGCCAGCGCCGTCTCGATGATGTCGAGGCCCTCGTTCAGCAGGTCCTCGCCGATGACCAGCGGCGGCAGGAAGCGCAGCACATTGCCGTACGTGCCGCAGGTGAGGACCATCAGGCCCTCCTGGTGGCACGCCTTGGCGAGCGCCGCCGTCGCCTGCGGGTTCGGGTCCTTCGTACCGGACTTGACCAGCTCCACCGCGATCATCGCGCCGCGACCGCGGATGTCGCCGATGATGTCGTGCTGCGCGGCCATCTTGGCCAGCCGGGCCTTCATGATCTCCTCAATGCGCCGCGCCTTGGCGTTGAGGTCCAGCTCGCGCATCGTCTCGATCGAGCCGAGCGCCGCGGCGCACGCGACCGGGTTGCCGCCGTAGGTGCCGCCGAGGCCACCGCTGTGCGGGGCGTCCATGATGTCGGCGCGGCCGGTGACGGCGGCGAGCGGCAGGCCGCCCGCGATGCCCTTGGCGGTGGTGATCAGGTCCGGGACGACACCCTCGTCGTCACACGCGAACCACTGGCCGGTACGGCAGAAGCCGGTCTGGATCTCGTCCGCGACGAAGACGATCCCGTTGTCCTTGGCGAACTGCGCGATGGCCGGCAGGAAGCCCTTGGCCGGCTCGATGAAGCCGCCCTCGCCGAGGATCGGCTCGATGATGATCGCGGCGACGTTCTCCGCGCCGATCTGCTTGCTGATCATGTCGATCGCCTGGGCCGAGGCTTCGGCGGCGCAGTTCTCCGGGCCGGTCGGCCAGCGGTAGGAGTACGCCACCGGCACCCGGTAGATCTCGGGCGCGAACGGCCCGAAGCCGTTCTTGTACGGCATGTTCTTGGCGGTGAGCGCCATCGTGAGGTTCGTCCGGCCGTGGTAGCCGTGGTCGAAGACGACGACGGCCTGCCGCTTGGTGTAGGCGCGGGCGATCTTGACCGCGTTCTCCACCGCCTCCGCACCGGAGTTGAAGAGCGCGGACTTCTTGGCGTGGTCGCCAGGCGTGACCTTCGCCAGCTCCTCGCAGACCTCGACGTAGCCCTCATACGGCGTGACCATGAAACAGGTGTGGGTGAAAGCGGCGAGCTGCGCGCTCGCGCGGCGCACGACGGCCTCGGCGCTGTTGCCGACGGAGGCCACGGCGATGCCGGAGCCGAAGTCGATCAGCGAGTTGCCGTCCACGTCCTCCAGCACGCCACCGCCCGCGCGGGCGGTGAACACGGGCAGTACGGAACCGACGCCGCCCGCGACCGCGGCGAGCCTGCGCGCCTGCAGTTCCTGCGACTTCGGACCCGGGATCGCGGTGACGACGCGGCGCTCCTGGG
Organism: Streptomyces sp. H27-D2; assembly: GCF_035828615.1. Lineage (NCBI taxonomy): Bacteria > Bacillati > Actinomycetota > Actinomycetes > Kitasatosporales > Streptomycetaceae > Streptomyces > Streptomyces sp. H27-D2. The sequence goes on from NZ_JAYMZR010000102.1 coordinate 20,189, forward strand.
GGAGGGCCGGGCCTCCGGACAGTTCGGTCATGGGGGGCTCCTGGGGGAAGTGAACGGGGGCTTTGTTCGCAGGCTAGGGGCGCGGGCCGCACTCCGGCATGTTCCGTTCGGGAGAAGTGCGCGTGTTGCGTTGTCCGCACCGGACATAGAGACGCTGTGCGACCACTAGATTGAGCGGCGGCGCACGGGCACACACGTTTGCTGGTCAGGGGGCAAGGGGCACCACATGGACACCGAGGGCACACGCGACTCACGCGACACGCGTTCCAACCCGGTCCCGAGGCCGGCGACGCCCGCCGGTCCACCGAAACCCACACCATCGAGCACACCGCCGAGCGCGCCCCCGGCGCACACCACCCCGTCGAGCGCCCCGCCGCGCCCGTCCGCGCCCCCGGACCGGCCGGCCGCCGACCCGTCGGCGCACACCGGCCACACCGAACCCCCCGCCGCCGCGCCCCGCTCCGGGGGCCGCGCCGCGGAGTCCTCGTTCGTCGGCTGGCTGCGCACCCCGCGCGCCGCCGCCGAGCCCGGCATCTGGAGGTACGGGCACCGGGTCAGGCCGCCCGAGGAGCCGGAACGCATCCCCGGCCGCCAACTGATCAGCGGCGGCCTCATCGCGCTGCTCATCGGCTGGCTGATCTGGTCGCTCGCCTGGAACGGATACCTCGGCGAGTACTGGCTGTGGCCGCTGTACTTGCTGACACCCGAGTCGTGGACCAAGGGCGACAGCAAGATGACGTTCGTCGTGGCCTGGTACATCTACGTCACTCTCTTCGCCCTCACTCTCGTCGTGATCTTCGCCCGGATCGGCCGCTGGGCCGAGATCTGGCGCCGGTACGCAGCCCCCCTGCTGCGCCGCGTCGGCGAGGCCACCACCACTGCGGCCCCGCCGCAGCCCTGCGAGGACCCCGCCGAGTGGCCCGAACTGCGCGTCGCGGGCGCGCCCGACGCCGCCGAGCGGCTCGCGGCCGACGCGCGGTCCGGCCTGATGAACGACGTCGACCGGGCCCGCATCGACCGCGCCTGGCAGTCGGTGCGCGCCCAGCCCGGCCGGCTCGCCGCCTTCACCGACACCGTGCTGCGCCAGGGCGCTGCCGCCTGCGGGCACCCCTCAGGGGCGCGTGACCTGCCGGTCCGCACCGCGCGGCACGACCTGCTCGCCCAGCAGGTCCGCATCGGCACCGCCGCCGACGACCTCCGCAACCCCTACCAGCACCGGGGCGCGGGTCTCGCCCTCGAACCCGCCCTGCTGGGCACCTCGTTGCTGGCCGTCGGGCCGCCCGGCTCGGGCAAGACGAACAACCTGGTGCGCCCGGTCGTCGAGTCGCTGTGCCTCCAGGCGCTCGCCGGACAGGTCGCGCTCGTCGCCGTCGGCGCGAGTGGCTCGCAGCTCGCGCCCGACAACGCCTTCGACGTGGTCGTCAAGATCGGCCGCCCCGACTCCACCCACGACTTCGACCTCTACGGCGGCACCACCGACCCCGACGAGGCGGCCGGCGTCCTCGCCGAGGCGCTGCTCGGCGACATGGCCGCGACCCTGCCCGGCGGGGACAGCCGCCGGGCGGCCACCGCGCTGGCCCAACTGCTCGGCCCGTACCGCGCCGCCCACGGCCGCTTCCCGTCCGTACCCGAACTGCGCGAGCTGCTCGACGGGTCGGCCACCGCCCTCGGCGCGCTCCGCGCCGAACTCGACGCGAGCGGCCAGCAGCCGCTGCTGCGCGAACTCGACGCGCGCGAGCGGCAGTCGCAGCGGGCCGGCGATGTGGCCGCGCTGCTCGCCGACCGCATCGCGCTGCTCGACCGGCCCTCCTTCGCCGGGTTCTTCGACACGGCGGGGCAGAGCCGGCAGTTCTCGCTGCGCGCCCTCGACCACCCGATCCGGGTCCGGATCGACCTGCCCGAGCGCGGCCACGCCGAGGCGTCCCGGATGCTCGCCCGGCTCGTCCTCGCGCAGTTCACCGAGTGTGCGGTGGCCCGCGGCGACCGTTCGCTGTTCGCCTGCCTCGTCCTCGACGACGCCTCGCACACCATCACCCCCGAGGCGCTGCGCGGCATCCAGCGGCTGCGCTCCGCCAACGCGGGCGCCCTGCTGACCCTGCGCGCCCTGGACGACGTGCCCGAGTCGCTGCGCAGCGCGCTGCTCGGCGCGGTCGGCTGCCGGATGGCCTTCGCCGGGCTGACGACCTGGGACGGGGCGCGGTTCGCCGAGGTGTGGGGCAAGGAGTGGGTCGAGACCCGCGACGTCACCAACCGGCAGATCATCTCGGACGAGCCGTTCACCAAGGTCATGCACTTCATCCGGAAGCTGGTCACCGGCCGGGCCGCGACGGCCGAGTCGGTGACCGTGCGCAAGGTGGAACGCGAGCGCTGGTCGGCCTCCGAGCTGGCGCATTCGGTGCCGACCGGCTGCGCGGTGCTCTCCGTCACCTCGGTACGCGGCGGCGGCACGCCGCCGGTCCTGGTCGACCTGCGGGGATGACGGAGCTCGGGAGCCGACAGGGCGGCCGACGGCGCTCGGGACGGGGCGGGCTCAGCCCTGGGGAGCGGTCACGACCCGCTTGACCGGGAGTCCGGTCAGCCGGGAGACGGCCTCGTAGTCGCGGTCGTCGTGCAGGACGATCAGCTCCTCGCGCTCGGCCGTGGCCGCGACCAGCAGGTCGACGGCCCCCGCCGAGCGGTGCTGTCCGGACTCGGTGAGCTGCTGCTGGAGCTGCTGGGCGCGTTCGAAGGCACGCTCGGGCATCGGCACCCAGGAGAACAACTCACGCAACAGCTCCTGTTTCTTCAAGCGGTCGGCCAACGACTGGGCCGAGTAGAGGAACTCCAGTTCCACCGCCGGGCAGACGGCGATGATTCCGGCGGTGAGCTGTTCGTTCCACTGCTCCCAGACGGGCTTCTGGAAGATGCGGAACAGGCCGGAGGTGTCGATGAGGAAGAGTGCGCTGCTCACGGACGGTAGGCCGCCTTGTTGCCGACGAACTCGTCGAAGTCGCCCCGGTCGGCCATCTCGACCAGCTCGGCCAGGGCGCGGGCGCGCTGTATGCGGCGAGTGGCTTCCCGCAGTGCGGTGTTGACCGTGTCCTTCTTCGTCTTCGTGCCGAAGACCTTCGCGGCCAGTTCAAGGGCCTCGTCGTCGATGTCCACCAGAAGCTTGGTCATGATCCACTCCTTAGGCTTGATGTACGCCGAGTATAGCCCGTATATCAACCACGTTGGGGGCGTTCTCCGCATTCCTCCGCTGAGGCACAATCGGTAGTGGCCGTTCATACGGGACGGCGCAATCGCTGCAACGCCGCATCGAAGGTGTCATGCCTCTCACGCTCGCCTCCCTCGTCCACCACTCCGCGCTGAAACTGACCGTGCTCGCGGGTGGGGACGGGCTGGAGACGCCCGTGCGCTGGGCCCACGTCAGCGAGCTGACCGACCCGGTGCCCTACATGGACGGCGGCGAGCTGCTGCTCGTCACCGCGATGAAGCTCGCCGCGGACGACCCCGAGGCGATGGGCCAGTACGTGCGGCGGCTGGTCGGCGCGGGCGTGGTCGGGCTCGGTTTCGCGGTCGGCGTCAACTACGAGGAAGTACCGGGGGCACTCGTCCAGGCGGCGAAGGCGGAGGGGCTGCCGCTGCTCGAAGTACCGCGTAAGACGCCTTTCCTCGCGATCAGCAAGGCGGTCTCGGCCGCCATCGCCGCCGACCAGTACCGCGCGGTGACCGCGGGCTTCGAGGCGCAGCGCGAGCTGACCCGGGCCGCGCTGAGCGCCGAGGGCCCGGTGGCGCTGCTGGCCCGGCTCGCGGTGCACCTCGACGGCTGGGCCGCGCTCTACGACGCCTCGGGCGCCGTGGTCGCGGCGGCCCCCGACTGGGCCGCACGGCGCGCCGCCCGGCTCACCGCCGACGTCGAGCGGCTGCGCGAGCGGCCCGCCCCGGCGAGCGTCGTGCTGGGCGCGCCGGACGCGAGCGACAGCGCCACCGACCGGGTCGAACTCCAGTCGCTGGGCACGGGCCGCCGCTCGCGCGGCGTCCTCGCGGTCGGCACCGGCGCGCCGCTGGGCACCGCCGAGCGCTACGCGATGCACTCCGCCGTCGCCCTGCTGACGCTGACCACCGAGCGCTCCCGCGCGCTCCAGGACGCGGAGCAGCGGCTCGGCGACGCGGTGCTGAAGATGCTGCTGGCGGGGGAGCCGGACCACGCTCGGGCGGTGGCCGGGCAGCTGTACGGCGGGCTGCTGGACGCCCCGTTCCGGATGCTGCTGGCCGAGGCGCCGGGCGGCGCGAAGCCGGGCGGCAAGGCGGTCGGCAGCGCGGGCGGCGCGGCGGGCAGGCGGGCCGCGCAGGCCGCCGCTGGATCGAGCGCGGCCGGATCGAGCGCCACCGGCGACGAGGCCGCGGGCCCCGCCGCCGGGGTCAAGCCGGCAGCGGGCGCGGACGGCGAGAAGGCGACGGCCGCGGCCGGGCCGACCGGCGTCGACACCCTCGCCGCGCTGGCCGAGACGCTGGAGGCCGCCGCCGCCCGTACCGGCGAGGTCGTGCTGGCCGTGCCGGACGCCGGGCGGCTCGTCGTGCTCGCCACCGACGGCGGGGCGGCGGTCGCGGCCTGCGCGCAGTACGCGGCGGCGCTGGAGGCCACCTTCGGGGCCGCCTCCCGGCCGCGCGGACGCTCCACGGCCGGCACCGACAACGGGCTGGCCATCGGGCTGTCCGCGCCGGCCGGTCCGATCGGCGC
>NZ_JAYMZR010000103.1:0-24707 GCF_035828615.1 Streptomyces sp. H27-D2
CCGTACGGCGACGGGGCCGCGCTGGCCCGTACGGTCATCGGGCTGCTCGCCGATCCGGAGCGCGGCGCGGAGCTCGCCGCAGCGGGCCGGGCGCAGGCGGCGGCCTGGCCCAGCGAGGACGACACGATCGCCCAGGTGCTCAGCGTCTACGACGAGTTGGTCCAGCCGGCGCGCTGATCAGCGCGCGGCTGTGGTGAGCGGCGCGCTCTCCAGCGCTACGAGCGGTGTGCCCGTGCCGAACGCCGCTGCCGCGCCCGGCCGCCTCCGCGCGCCCCCGGCGCACCACCGTGCCCCCCTCAGCTCGAATCGCGCTCGATCAGCCGCGCCGAGGTGATGACCGGCGAGAGCGGCGCTCCGGACGCGTCGTCCCCCGTCGTCGAGCCGAGCCGGCGCAGCAGCAGCCAGGCCATCAGGCGGCCCATCTCCTCGACGTCCTGGCGCACCGTGGTCAGGGCCGGCTCTGCCCAGGCGGCGGGCTCCAGGTCGTCGTAGCCCACGATGGCGACGTCCTCGGGCACCCGCAGGCCCCGTTCGCGCAGCGCGCGCAGGGCTCCCGAGGCCATCAGGTCGGAGCCCGCGAAGACCGCGTCCAGCTCGGGCGAGCGCTCCAGCAGTTCGTGCATCGCCCGCTCGCCGCCCTCGGCGGTGAAGTCGCCCTGCGCGACGAGCAGGGGGTCGGCCTCGCGCAGCGCGAGCGCGTCCTGGTACCCGTCCAGGCGGTCGAGCGCGGAGGTCTGGTCGAGCGGTCCGGTGATGACGGCGATGCGTTTGCGCCCGCGCGTGATCAGGTGGTGTACGGCCTGCCGGGCGCCGCCGCGGTTGTCGGTGTCGACGTACAGCAGGTGCGGGTCGCGGTCGGCGCCCGCCCAGCCGGGACGGCCGCCGAACACGGTGGGCAGTCCGGAGGCCGCGGCCATCCCGGGCAGCGGGTCGTCGCGGTGCAGCGAGAACATGAGGGCGCCGTCGACGTGGCCGCTCGACAGATAGCGGCCGATGCGCTGGTAGTCCTTGGGGGTGCCCACGAGCAGCAGCAGGAGCTGGGTGTCGCGCGCGGACAGCTCACGGCTGATGCCGCGCAGCTGTTGCGCGAAGAACGGGTCGGAGAAGACCCTGGTCTCGGGCTCGGCGATGACCACGGCGACGGCTCCGGTGCGCCGGGTGGCCAGCGCGCGGGCTGCGCTGTTCGGGATGTAGCCGAGGTCGGCGACGGCCCGCTCGACCTGCTGCCGGAGCGGCGCGCCGACCTTGGTGTCGCCGTTCACCACACGGGACACGGTGGCGCGGGAGACTCCGGCGCGCTCGGCGACCGCTTCGAGAGTCGGCCGGGGGTTCGTCACTACCAGCTCCTCTGCGCTGCGTCATGGGTGGAAGTCATGGGTGGAAGCGCTCTCTTCAGCATAGCCGCGTGCCCGGTCAACAGCCCAGTGCGTACGACCACTTGACGTCTGGTGCAGACCTGGCAGCGTGCTGCCCAAAGCGAGAGAGCGCTCTCAACGACTCTCTCGAACGCTCCATTCCGCAATCGGCGACCCCCACACCCCCAAGTGCGCGCCGCCAGGCCGCTCCGATGGCCACGCCGAGTGCGGCCATGGCGACGAGGGGCAGGAGGCCGTCAATGGGGAGATCCGCCGACTCCGCACCCTGACCGGGAGCCATCGAGCACCGCGATCGGGCCCTGCTGAACCGCATGCACGTGCACGGATAGACCGAGCCAGAGGAGCAACCCGCGCCCCAGGGGGCATGAGACAAGATCGGTCCCATGACGAACACCGCCCCGAATCTGCTCGTGTCGTTCCGGCAGGCCGACGAAAGCGATCTGACCGAACTCGTGCGCCTCCGAGATGCTGCCGCCCAGTGGCAGATCGAGCACGGCATCGATCAATGGAAGCCCGGTGAGCTGGGACCATCGCACTTCCGGGCACGCCTGCACGGCGGGGAAGTGTGGATCGCCGCCCTGGGGCCGGAAGGGCCGACCGTCGGGGCGTGGGAACTGTGGTGGGACGACCCCGCCGCATGGGGACAGCAACCGCCGATCGCCGGCTACGTCCACCGATTGATGACCGACCGAGAGACAGCGCCGCCCGGTGCGGGACGCATCATGCTCTCCGAAGCCGAGCGGCGGATCTCCGACTCCGGCCGGGCAATGTGTCGGCTGGACTGCCTGGCTGACAACACGCGGCTCCGCCGCTACTACGAGGACGCGGGATACACGGTGGTCGGCGAACAGCCCTCGAAGAGCGGCGACGGCGGGAAGACGTACGGTGTCACGCTGCTGGAGAAGCAGTTCTGCGCGGAGTGATCTCGTGCCGCCACCCGTCGCGGACTGCTGAGAAGACCATCTCGCAAAAGGCCAGCTCAAAGGAACGACCAGGACTAGAGATCGACATAACCTCGAACAGCAGGACTTGGTTGCACAGCAGGCTCCAGCCCTGTTCCGGGAAGTGCGCCATGAGGTGGGCGGCCTCCCGGTCGGCGGGGTCGGCGGTCGGACACGGCGGCTGGTGCTGACACATACGGAGTCTCTGCAAGAAGGGCCTTCCGCCAGGTGGTTCGGGCGGCTGCCGGGTCTTCCCGGCGAGGAGTACGCGGGCGCGCGTCAGCGCCGGGTGGGTACGGGGCCACCGCAGGGCATCCCGGTTCCCAGGGTGGGAGCAAGAGTTCGGCCCCGGACGGTGGGACCGGGGCCGAGTCTCATCGTGCCGATGCTGCGGTGACGAGAGAGTCAGGGGCGGCCGAGGGCGCGAATCGTCCAGCCGGCTTTGCGCCAGCGGTCGGCGTCGAGCGTGCCGCGGCCGTCGACGACCTTCGGGCTCGCGGCGCGAGTGGCAAGACGGTGGGGGTCGATGTGGCTGAACTGCGGCCATTCGGTCAGATGCAGGAGCAGGTCCGCGTCCTGGACCGCGGCGATCGGGTCGTCGATGTAGTCGAGCTCGGGGTGCGTCTTACGGGCGTTGTCGAGGGCTTTGGGGTCGGTGACGGTCACCGTCGCGCCGAGTTCGTGGAGTTTCTGGGCGACGGCGAGAGCGGGCGAGTCGCGGGTGTCGTCGGTGTTGGGTTTGAAGGCGGCGCCCCAGATCGTGATCCGTTTGCCCATGAGGTTGCCGTTCAGCTGTTCGCTGGCGAGGTCGACCATGCGCTCGCGGCGACGATTGTTGATGGTGTCGACTTCGCGGAGGAAGTTCAGTGCCTGGTCGGCACCGAGCTCGCCGGCGCGGGCCATGAAGCCGCGGATGTCCTTCGGGAGACAGCCGCCGCCGAAGCCGAGGCCGGGGCGCATGGCGCGTCGCCCGATGCGGACGTCGTGGCCGAGGATGTCGGCGAGCTGATGAACATCGGCGCTCGCGGTTTCGCAGACCTCCGCCATCGCGTTGATGAAGGAGATCTTCGTGGCGAGGAAGGAGTTCGCGGCGGCCTTCGCGAGTTCGGCGGTGGCCCAGTCGGTGACGATCGTCGGCGTCCCAGTCTCGATGATCTTCGCGAAGCACTGCCGCAGGACGGCTTCGGCCCAGGAGTGCTCGGTGTTGAATCCGAGGACGAGCCGGTCGGGGCGGAGGGTGTCCTCGATGGCGAACGACTCGCGCAGGAACTCCGGGTTCCAGGCGACCTCGACCTCCTCGCCCGCTGGGGCGAAGTCCCGCAGGATCTCGGCGACGCGGGGTGCGGTGCCGACCGGGACGGTCGACTTGACCGCGACCACGGCCGGGCCGTGCAGTCGCGGGGCGAGCTGGCGGACGGCACTGAACAGATGGTCGAGGTCGTAGGCGTTCTCCCCGGCCCGCTGCGGGGTGCCGACGCCGATGAAGTGCAGGTCGCCGTGGGCGGCAGCCTCCGCGTAGGAGGCGGTGAACCTCAGGCGGCCCGAGGCGGTGTGCTTGGCGAGCAGGTCATCAAGGTCGCGTTCGAAGAACGGGGCCTTGCCGGAGTTGAGGACGTGCACCTTGTCCATGTCGGCGTCCATGCCGAGCACGTCGTGGCCGAGTCCGGCCATGCAGGCCGCGTGGGTGGCGCCGAGGTAGCCACAGCCGATAACGGTGAGTTTCATGAGCGGATGTCCTTCCAGGTGGGGCCGCCGCCCGACGGCCCCGTGGAGGACACGGTCAGGCGGGCCGGGCGGCCAGATAGCGGTTGATCCCGTCCCGGATGAACGGCGGGATCGTGAGGATGCGCAGGTGTTCGGGGGCGAAGAACTGGAGCTTGACGCCCTCCGCCAGCGGCAGCTGGGTCTCGTCGCCGTCCCAGCTGCCCGAGAAGAAGGTGATGACCTGCCCGGATCCGTGGACATCGCGGATCTCGAAGAGTTCGGCCAGATCAGCAACGGTCAGGGCGGCTTCCTCAGCCAGTTCGCGGACGATCGCGCCGAGCGGGGTTTCACCGCTGTCCGCGCCGCCTCCCAGCAGGCTCCAGCAGTCGGGCCAGGCAATGCCGGCGATGTCGTCGCGCAGGTGCAGGAGGAGTTCACCGCGGCGGTTGGCGATGACCGCGACCGCTCCGCGGGCGGCGGACGGCTCTTGGGCGGTGGTGGTGTCGGGTTGCATCCCGCCACCGTAGTAACGGAGTTGATGATCACGCGGCAGTCCTCACCGTCTGGCCCGAAAACCAGGCGGCTGCCATCAGGGCCTGCATCCGGGTGCGGTCGAACCGTCCGCCGGGCTTCAGCCCGCCTTCCAGCACCGGTCGCCAGGCGGCCGGTGCGTCGGCGAGCGCGGTGTGGATCTGGGCATCGGCCCAGGCGCCGAGGGGACCGTTCAGCCAGGACGGGACGGGGCTGGCGAAACCGAGCTTGTCCCGGCTGCCCCAGACCTCCCTCGGCAGTCCCAGGGCCTTCGCCGCATCCCGCAGGATCCGCTTGCCCTCAGCCGGATCCGCGATCTTGTGCTCGAGGGGCAGCCGGTAGGACAGTTCCACGAGTTCGCGGGCGAGATAGGGCGACCTGCGCTCCAGGGCATAGGCGGAGGCGAGTTTGTCGCTGGTCATCACCAGCGGCCGCCAGGCCGTCGCCAGGTCGGCCAGCGTCAGAGCGCGGGCCGGATCCCCGCCGGCCCGGTGCACCGCGTCAGCGACCAGGTCACGGATCCGCCCCTCGGGGTCGGGGCCGCGCAGGACGAGCCGGGCGACCGCCTCCGCCGGATCGAGGTCCTGGCCGGCGGTGTGCATGAGCTTCGCGGCCAGCGGCCGGTATGCTTCCAGCCCTGCGGCCAGCACGGTGTCAGGGCCGAAGAGGACGAGCGCGTGACGGACGTAGCCCATCAGAAACTCGTCCGGTCCCAGCCCGCCGACGACGACCTTGAGACCGAGGTCAGAGACCTTTCGGTAGGCCATGTACTCGGAGAACGTCGACGCGTTGCCCATCGGGTAGTCCAGCGCCGAGACCATGTGGGGCAAGACGGTGGTGAAGTCGGCGGTGTCCGGCTCGACGACGATCAGCTCGGCACCGATGTCGCGGGCGATGGCGGCGGCGATTTTCGACTCGTCCAGGCGGTCCTGGCCCGGGTAGCGGACCGTGACGCAGACCGGCGGCCGCATCAGGTAGGCCAGCACCGAGGAGTCCAGCCCGCCGGAGAGCAACAGTGCGAAGTCGCCGGCCGGGGCCCGCAGCGGGACCTGCTCGGCCAACACGACCGAGAAGCGGGCCAGAGCCTCCTTGTAATCGCCCTCGAAAGGCCGACGGTCTTCCAGGGACCACCAGGTGTGCTGGTCGAGTGAACCGGTGGCGACGTCGAAGGTCATCAGGCTGGCGGGGGCCAACAACTGGATGCCCTGGAAGGGCGTGTCGACGCCGGTCGGCGTCTCGATGGCGACCATCTCCGGCCGCAGTACCGGCGGGGCACTGCCGTAACCGGTCAGGGTGGTGACCTCGGAGGCGAACGCGAGCCGGCCGCCGTCCAGGCGCCAGTAGAGCGGCTTCTCCCCGAGCCTGTCGCGGGCGAGGAACAGCTTGCCGATGCGTGGGTCATAGACGGCCAGGGCGAACATGCCGTCCAGTCCGTCCAGGCAGGACGGGCCGATCTTGGCCCAGGCCCGCAGCAGGAAGTGCGCGTCCGAATCGCGGGCAGCGAGCTCGATGCCCCAGGCTGCGGCCTGCTGGCGGAAGTTGTAGATCTCGCCGTTGAAGGCCAGCAGCACCCTCGACTCCCGGTCGAGGTAGGGGCCGGGCATCGCCAGTGGGTCGACGATCAGCAGTGTGTTCATGGCCAGCACCGCCCGCCCGTCGATCGAAGCGGCGTGCATCGTGCCGTCCGGTCCGCGGTGCGACTGTGAGACGCCCATCGCGCCGACCGTCATCTCGTGCCGGGAGGCGTCGCCTCCGGCCAGTCCTGCGATTCCGCACATCTGGTTCACCCCAATGCCTGGGCGGCGGCCACCGCTGGAAGGTGATGTCTCCGGTTCCGGCGGTGGCCTGGACCCTCATCACAGCGGCCGCAGGAAAACTCGGGGAGGGCTCGCAGGGGGGCTCACAACTCGCGTGCGCGGTTCACTGCGAGCCCAAGAGGCAATACTCTCGGTGACCCAACACGCGGGAATCGCGTACGACTCTCCGTGCCCAGCAGCAATCGCGGACCACTGAACGTCTCAGTCGCGTACGACTTCTGTGCTCAGGTCGATACGACCTCGTGTGCGCAACGCTCAAGTGACTGGTCAAGGGAGACGCCGTGGCATCGACCGTCCGCCGGAGCCGTCCGCCCAACGCGGACCTGGCCCGGCTCATCGAAGGCTGCGGTGCGAGCCACAAATCCCTGGCCCACCGGATCAATCAACTCGCCCAGCAGGCCGGGACAGAGACGGACTACTCGCATACTTCGGTGGCGAACTGGTGCCGGCGCGGGATGACGCCGAAATGGCCGGTCCCCAAGCTCCTCGCCCAGGCGATCGGCGAGCGGCTGGGACAGCCCGTCAGCCTTGCCGAAATCGGTATGGACGAGGCGGAGACACCGGACGCGAACATGGGGTTGGATTTCCCGCGAGATCCCGCTGACGCTGTCCGTGTCGCCACTTCGCTCTGGAGCTCCGTGAACCGTCGCGACTTCCTCACTACTGGCGCCTCCGGCTTCGCCGTGTCCGCGTTCACCACTCCAGTCACCCGCTGGCTGGTCACCCCCGCCGACGAGACCGCCCACCACGACGGCGGCCACCAGGTCGGCCGCGCCGACCTGGATGAACTGCGTGCGGCCGCCGACGACGCAAGACGGTGGGACTCCAAATACGGCGGCGGGAACTGGAAAGCCAACTCCGTCACCACCTGTCTCCAGGAACGGGCGGCTCCGCTGCTGTGGGGCTCCTTCGCCGACGACGTCGGCCGCGAACTCTTCTCCGTCACCGCCGAGCTGTCCCGGCTGGCCGGCTGGACGGCCTTCGACGTCGGTGAACACGACGTCGCCCAACGGCACTTCATCCAGGCTCTCCGCCTCGCCCGGGCGGGCGGGGACGTGCAGCTGGGCTGCTACGTCCTGACCACGATGGCCATGCAGTCGCTCCTGCGCGGGTTCGCGGGCGAGGCCATCGATATGACCCAAGGCGCTTTCGAGCGGGCCAAGGAGCAGGCGGTGCCGCGGGTGCTCGCCTTCACGAAACTGATCGAGGCCCGCGCTCACGCCCGCGAGAACGACGCCAGGGCCGCTTCCCGGGCCCTCGCAGCCTCCGAGGACCTCCTGAGCCAGGCGAAGCAGGACAGCGGCGACGAGCCCGCGTGGATTGACTTCTATCACCACTCACGGCTCTCCGCGGACGCCGCCGAGGTCTTTCGCGACCTGAAGAACCCCAAGGCGGCCCTGGCCTGGAACCAGCGGGCCGCCGCGATGCCGTCCGGCGCCTTCACCCGCTCCGTCGGCATGCGCCTGGCGATCGTGGGGACCGCCCACCTGCAGGCCCGAGACCTCGACCACGGCCTGGAACTGGGCAACCGTTCGGTCGACATTCTCGCCCGCGTCCAGTCCAGCCGGGCCTTGGACTACGTCCGCGAGTTCAACACCGCTCTGGCCCCGTGGCGGCGTGAGTCGGCCGTGCGCGAGTTCACCCACCGGACCCGCAAGGAACTCGGCGTCGTGGCCTGACCAGCGTCTCCTCGCTCAGGTCCGCGCGGCCGTGCCCGCCATGGTGTCCGGCAGCCGGGTCGCGGGGATCTGGCTGGTCTCTTCGCTCGGGGCCGACACCGGTTCGAGCGGTGCTCAGCAGGGATCAGCGGGGTTTCCGGGAGGGCGCAGGCCCTGCTCAGGTGACGTGGCGGCGGGCCCGTAGGGCGAGGCTCAGGGCGAGTACCGTCTGCGGGTCCTCCAGATCGCTGCCGAGCAGCTTCGCGATCCGGGCCAGCCGGTCGTACAGCGTCTGCCGGTTCAGATGCAGCTCGCGCGCGGTCTCCGCCTTGCGGCCCGCGTGCGCGAGATACGACTCCAGGGTGGGCAGCAGCGGCGGGCGCGCCGTGCGGTCGTGGACGAGCAGCGGGCCGATCGCCCGGTCGACAAAGGCCGCCAGGTCGGTGTGCCCGCGCAGTCGCCACAGCAATAGGTCGACATCCAGCCGCCGCACGTCGTGCCAGCCGCGGTCCGGCAGGGCCTGCGCCGCGGTCGCGGCCTCCCCGGCGTGCCGCAGCGCCGGGCCCGCCTCGTCCCAGCCGCCGGCCGCGCCCACCACGACCACCGGCGGGCGGGTGCCGGCCCGCTCGGGACCGGCCCGCTCGACGCCTGCCCGCAGCGCCGCGGCCACCCGGTCGGCGACGGTCGTACGGTCGGCCGCCAAGCGCAGCCCGAGCAGCAGCGGCACCCGCCCCTCCGGCAGCCGGATGCCGAGCAGCACCGGCACACCGAGCGCGGACAGCTCCTCCTGGATCGCGTGCGCCAGGGCCGCCCAGCTGTCCACCGGCGACAGCTCCGCCGACAGCCGCATCACGACGGGCAGCAGCGGCCCGTCCGACGGACGGAAGCCCAGCACCCTGGCCTGCGCGGGGGCGTCCGCCGCCAAGATCCGGCCCTCGGCGAGGTCGGCCAGGAAATCGCCCCGTCCGCGCGCCGCCAGCTCCTCCTCCTGCCGGGCCTGGAGCAGCACGATCGCCAGCAGGTCCGCCGTCCGCTCGGCGGCGATCCGGTGCACCGGGGCGATCGGCACATGCACCGGCGGCACGGTCAGCCGGGCGCGGACCGAACCCGTGCCGGGCCCGCCGCCGGGCACGTCCACGACCACGGTGTGCGCGGGCAGTTCGGGCCGGCGCGCGGACTGCTGCCCGCGCAGTCCGTCCCAGACCTGGAGCGGGTCGGCGGTGCCCGTGGGGGCCGTCCCGGAGGCGGGGCCCGCCGCGTACAGGAGCTGCCCGTCGGGCGTCTCCAGGAACACCGGGTTGCCCGCGAACCGGGCGAACAGGCGCAGCACCTCAGGGACGCCGCCGCCGTCGAGCAGCACCTCGGTGCAGTGCCGGTGCACCTCCTCGGCGCGGCGCAGCAGCGCGTAGTGCTGGTTGACGATCTCGGTGTGGATCTCCTCGGTCACCGCGACGAACGGCACCTCGCGGTGCAGCAGCACCAGCGGCAGCCCGCACGAGCGGGCGGTGTCCACCACCGCGGCCGGCAGCGTCTTGAACCGCGCGCCCAGCTCCACCACCAGCGCGGCGATCTCGCGCTCCGCGAGCCTGCGGATGAAGGCGCGCTGCTCGGCGGGCCGGTTGCCCAGCCCCAGTCCGGTGGTCAGCAGCAGCTCGCCGCCCTTGAGCAGGGACGCGATGTTCGGCGCCTCACCCGCGTGCACCCAGCGGACAGGGCGTTGCAGCCGGTCGTGGGCGGCCACCACCTCGGGCAGGCCGCGGCGCAGCGCGGGCAGCTCAAGGGCCCGCGCCACGGTGATCGCCCCTTGGGTCTCCATGGCGCGGCACGCTACTTCGAAGTTCGCGGTGCCGACATGATCCGAAGGTTACAGACCGGGCGGGCCGCTCCCGCACCCCGGCGCTGCCGCTCGCGCCGAATGCATCCGCATCGGTGCATCGGTGCATGTGTGCACGGTGCATCGGCGAATCGGTTACGGACCGGCCCTGACGTCGAACCGTCAGCACCAATAAGCTCGTGACTCCTGCGCGCAGCCGTACGACCGGGGGAGCACCGCATGTCCGAGTCCACCGACGCACTGCCGACGGACTCCATACCGCCCCCCGAAGCCGCCCCCGCCGTCCCGGTGGGCCTGGTCGACCCGGACCTGCCCGTCGTACAGCGGCACACGGTCAGGGTCCTGATGTCCGCCCAGGTCGTCGCGGGCATCGGCATGGGCTCGATGCTCGCCTCGGGTGCGTTGCTCATCGAGCACTTCACCGGCTCCGAAGCCATGGCCGGCTTCGCGACCACCTCGACCACCCTCGGGGCCGCGCTGCTCTCCGTACCGCTCGCGGCCCTCTCCCGGGCCCGCGGCCGGCGCTTCGGACTCAGCGTCGGCTGGCTGATCGCCGCCGGCGGCGCGCTCGTGGTCCTGCTGGCGGCCTGGCTCGGCTGGGTGCCGCTGATGCTGCTCGGCACCCTGCTGGTCGGCTCCGGCACCGCGTCCAACCTGCAGTCCCGCTACGCCGCGACCGACCTGGCCGAGGACGCTACCCGGGCCCGCTCGCTGTCGCTCGTGGTGTGGTCGACCACCGTCGGCTCGGTCATCGGGCCGAACCTCAGCGGCCCCGGCGAACCGGTGGCCCGCGCGCTGGGGCTGCCGGAGGCCGCGGGCACCTTCGTGTTCTCCGTCGCGGCGTTCGGACTCGGCTGGGCCATCATCTGGTTCCTGCTGCGCCCGGACCCGCTGCTGCTCGCCCAGGCCCGCGACGCGGCTGGAAACGCGGCCGGGAGCACAGCGCGCAAGGCGGCTGCGCGCGAGGCGGCCAGGAGCACGGCCCCCGCCGCGGCACTCGACACCCACCAGGCCGGACCGACCGCGCCCGCCCCCGGCTTCACGGCCCGGATGCGGAGCGCCATGCGCCATGTGATGGCCTCGCCCGCCGCGCTGTTCGGCCTGGCCGCGCTGGTGCTGGGGCACGCCGTCATGGTGTCCGTGATGACCATGACGCCCATCCACCTCGCGCACCACGGTGCCGCGCTGAGCGTCGTCGGCTTCACCATCAGCCTGCACATCGCCGGGATGTACGCGCTCTCGCCGCTGGTCGGCTGGCTCACCGACCGGGCCGGGCGCGCCCAGGTGATCCTGCTGGGCCAGGCCGTCTACCTCTGCGCCGCGCTGCTGGCCGGGACCGCGGGGGACCGTCAGTGGGCCATCGCCGGCGGCCTCTTCCTGCTGGGGCTGGGCTGGTCCTGCGCCACGGTCGCGGGCTCCACCCTGCTCACCGAGTCGACCGCGCCCGAGCACCGCTCCGAGGTGCAGGGCATGTCCGACACGCTGATGAACCTGGTCGGCGCGGCCGGCGGCGCGCTCTCCGGCGGGCTGGTGGCCGTGGCCGGCTGGGGCGGCCTCAACGCGGCCGCCGCCGTCCTCGTCGTCCCGGTCGGCATCCTCGCCGCCGCCCACCTGGCACGCGGACGTCGGGCCTGAGCCCGGAGCCGTACGCCACTCCGGGCACGGCGGCCCGCAGGGCTTTCACGGCCCTCCGGGCCCGCTCGGCCCGCTCAGGCCCCGTACGCCCCCGAGGCCGTCAGCCGCAGCGCCGTGTCGATCAGCGGCACATGGCTGAACGCCTGCGGGAAGTTGCCCACCTGCCGCCGGCGCTTGGGGTCCCACTCCTCGGCGAGCAGCCCGAGGTCGTTGCGGAGCGCCAGCAGCTTCTCGAAGAGCTTCCGCGCCTCGTCCACCCGCCCGATCATCGCCAGGTCGTCGGCGAGCCAGAACGAGCAGGCCAGGAACGCGCCTTCGTCGCCTTCGAGCCCGTCCACGTTCACCTCGCCGCCGGACGAGGTGGGGTAGCGCATCACAAAGCCGTCCGAGGTGGACAGTTCGCGCTGGATGGCCTCGATGGTGCCGATGACCCGCTTGTCGTCCGGCGGCAGGAAACCCATCTGCGGGATGAGCAGCAGCGAGGCGTCCAGTTCCTGCGAGCCGTAGGACTGGGTGAAGGTGTTGCGCTCCGCGTCGTAGCCCTTGTCGCAGACATCGCGGTGGATGTCGTCGCGCAGCTCGCGCCACCGGTCCAGCGGGCCGTCCACGTCGCCCGACTCGATGAGCTTGATGGTGCGGTCCACCGCGACCCAGGTCATGACCTTGGAATGGACGAAGTGGCGGCGCGGGCCGCGCACCTCCCAGATGCCCTCGTCCGGCTCGTTCCAGTGCTCCTCGACCCAGCGGATCAGCTTCAGCTGGAGCACGCTGGCGTAGTCGTTGCGGGAGAGCCCGGTCATGTGCGCGAGGTGCAGCGCCTCGATGACCTCGCCGTACACGTCGAGCTGGAGCTGTCCGGCGGCCCCGTTGCCGATCCGGACCGGCTTCGAGCCCTCGTAGCCCGGCAGCCAGTCCAGCTCCGCCTCGCCCAGCTCCCGTTCGCCCGCGATCCCGTACATGATCTGCAGGTTCTCCGGGTCGCCGGCGACCGCGCGCAGCAGCCACTCGCGCCAGGCACGGGCCTCCTCGCGGTATCCGGTGCGCAGCAGCGAGGAGAGGGTGATGGCGGCGTCCCGCAGCCAGGTGAAGCGGTAGTCCCAGTTCCGGGAGCCGCCGATGTCCTCGGGCAGCGAGGTGGTCGGCGCGGCGACGATGCCGCCCGTCGGACCGTAGGTGAGCGCCTTGAGGGTGATCAGCGAGCGGACCACGGCGTCCCGGTAAGGGCCGTGGTACGTGCACTGCTCGACCCACTCGCGCCAGAAGTCCTCGGTGGCGGTCAGCGCGGACTCGGGCTCGGGCAGCGCGGGGGGCTCGCGGTGCGAGGGCTGCCAGCTGATGGTGAACGCGATCCGCTCACCCGGCGAGACGGTGAAGTCGGCGTAGGTGGTGAGGTCCTTGCCGTAGGTCTCGGCGGACGTGTCGAGCCAGACGGAGTCCGGTCCGGCGACGGCGACGGTGCGCCCGTCCACCTTGTGGACCCAGGGCACCACCCGTCCGTAACTGAAGCGCATCCGCAGCGCGGAGCGCATCCGCACCCGGCCGCTGACGCCTTCCACGATCCGGACCACCTGAGGCGCGCCGTCGCGGGGCGGCATGAAGTCGATGACACGGACGGTGCCGCGCGGGGTGTCCCACTCCGATTCCAATACGAGGGAGTCCCCCCGGTAGCGGCGCCGGTCGGCCATCGGCGGCTTCGCCCCGGCGGCGTGCGCGGGGCCGATCCGCCAGAAGCCGTGTTCCTCGGTGCCGAGGAGTCCGGCGAAGGCGGCCTGTGAATCGAATCGGGGCAGACACAGCCAATCGGCCGTGCCGTCCCGGCAGACGAGGGCGGCGGTCTGCATATCGCCGATGAGTGCGTAGTCCTCGATGCGCCCGGCCACCAGCATCTCCAGTCGAACGTCTGCGTCGCGCCAGGGGAGGCGCTCGTGCATTGTGGGGATTATTCGACGAGCTCTGGTTCCGGGAGCGGGCTGGGATGGTGCCCTGCCGGCCGGCTCGCTGCGTGTATCCGTGCAGGATACGACGCCCGGAAGTGATCTGCGCGACGGATGTGAATCGGTGATGGGACTAATCGGGTGAGGAGGCATCAAGCGGCGTCCCCGGTGCCGTCGCGGCACGATCACCTCAGGTCGCTGATACCCTGGTAGCCCGTGGGGCGGTGGACGTAAACCCCCCGAACCGCAGCGTCGGCACTCCCGAGAAATTCAGGGCAGTCGCCGTTACGCATCTCACTCAGCGACCCACGGGAGCCCCCTCTTGGCACAGCCGCCCAAATCCATGACGACCAAGCACCTTTTCGTCACCGGGGGTGTCGCCTCCTCCCTCGGCAAGGGGCTCACGGCCTCCAGCCTGGGTGCGCTGCTCAAGGCGCGTGGCCTGCGGGTCACCATGCAGAAGCTCGACCCGTATCTCAACGTGGACCCGGGCACCATGAACCCGTTCCAGCACGGTGAGGTGTTCGTCACCAACGACGGCGCCGAGACCGACCTGGACATCGGCCACTACGAGCGTTTCCTCGACGTCGACCTCGACGGCTCGGCGAACGTCACCACCGGCCAGATCTACTCCACCGTGATCGCCAAGGAGCGCCGCGGCGAGTACCTCGGCGACACCGTGCAGGTCATCCCGCACATCACCAACGAGATCAAGCACCGCATCCGGCGGCTGGCGACCGACGACGTCGACGTCGTCATCACCGAGGTCGGCGGCACGGTCGGCGACATCGAGTCGCTGCCCTTCCTGGAAGCCGTCCGCCAGGTGCGGCACGAGGTCGGCCGCGACAACGTCTTCGTCGTGCACATCTCGCTGCTGCCCTACATCGGCCCCTCCGGCGAGCTCAAGACCAAGCCGACCCAGCACTCGGTCGCCGCGCTGCGCAACATCGGCATCCAGCCCGACGCCATCGTGCTGCGCGCCGACCGCGAGGTCCCGACGTCCATCAAGCGCAAGATCTCGCTGATGTGCGACGTGGACGAAGCCGCGGTCATCGCCTGCCCCGACGCCCCGTCGATCTACGACATCCCCAAGGTCGTGCACACCGAGGGCCTCGACGCCTACGTGGTGCGCCGCCTGGACCTGCCGTTCCGCGACGTGGCCTGGGCCCAGTGGGACGAACTGCTCAAGCGCGTCCACGAGCCCGAGTACGAGATCACCATGGCGCTGGTCGGCAAGTACATCGACCTGCCCGACGCCTACCTCTCGGTCACCGAGGCGCTGCGGGCCGGCGGTTTCGCCAACAACGCCCGCGTCAAGATCAAGTGGGTCACCTCGGACGACTGCCGCACCCCGGCCGGCGCCCGGGAGCAGCTCTCCGATGTCGACGCGATCTGCATCCCCGGCGGCTTCGGCGACCGAGGCGTCGAGGGCAAGGTCTCGGCGATCACCTACGGCCGCGAGAACAAGATCCCGCTGCTCGGGCTCTGCCTCGGCCTCCAGTGCATCGTCATCGAGGCCGCCCGCAACCTCGCGGGCAGCGAGGGCGCGAACTCCACCGAGTTCGAGCCCGCCGCCGCCAACCCGGTGATCTCCACCATGGCCGAGCAGCTCGAAATCGTCGCCGGCGACGGCGACATGGGCGGCACCATGCGACTGGGCATGTACCCGGCCAAGCTCGCCGAGGGCTCCATCGTGCGCGAGGTCTACGACGACCAGCCGTACGTCGAGGAGCGGCACCGGCACCGCTACGAGGTCAACAACTCCTACCGCGCGGAGCTGGAGAAGAAGGCCGGCCTGGTCTTCTCCGGGACCTCGCCGGACAACAAGCTCGTCGAGTACGTCGAGTACCCGCGCGAGGTGCACCCCTACCTGGTCGCCACCCAGGCGCACCCGGAGCTGCGCTCCCGCCCGACCCGCCCGCACCCGCTCTTCGCGGGCCTGGTCAAAGCGGCGGTCGAGCGCCAGCAGGCCAAGTAGCGGGCTGCCGATCAGGTAGTCGGCAGACGATACGGTTGCCGGGGTACGGGCCCGTCGGCCGGCGGAAGCGATTCCGCCGGACCGGGGGACCCGTACCCCGTTTTCTGTTCGGCAGATCTGTTCGGTAGAAAGGACGCACATGGGCATCGAGGACACCGCCGAGGAGTGGCGGGTCACCGCCACCACGACCCCCTTCGTCGGGAACAAGACCAGCGTCCGCACCGACGACGTCGTGATGCCCGACGGCTCGACCGTCCGCCGCGACTACCAGGTCCACCCCGGCTCGGTCGCTATCCTGGCCATCGACGACCAGGGCCGCGTCATCGTGCTGCGGCAGTACCGCCACCCGGTCCGGCACAAGCTCTGGGAGATCCCCGCCGGACTCCTCGACGTGCCCGGTGAGAACCCGCTGCACGCCGCCCAGCGCGAGCTGTACGAGGAGGCGCACGTCAAGGCCGAGGACTGGCGGGTGCTGACCGACGTCTACACCACCGCCGGCGGCTGCGACGAGGCCGTACGGATCTTCCTGGCCCGTGAACTCTCCGCTGCCGACGGCGAGCGCTTCGAGGTCTCCGAGGAGGAGGCCGACATGGAGCTCGCCCGGCTGCCGCTGCCGGAGCTCGTCGAAGGCGCGCTGGCGGGCCGGCTGCACAACAACTGCCTGGTCGTCGGCGTCCTCGCGCTCACCGCCGCGCTGGCGGGCGAGGGCCCCGACGCGCTGCGCCCCGCGGACGCGCCGTGGCCTGCCCGGCCGTTCGAGGTCTAGTAATGCGGTGACCGCAGATGGTTGACCGGGTCCGCCCGGTGGACGGTGTCCTCAATCTCCCGCCGACTCCGCCCGGGGGGTGCCCCCAACGGGCTGAATTCAGCCCGTTGGGGGCCGGCTGAGCCTCGGGGTGCGGCGGATTCGCCGCACCCCGCGCTTGGGACACCAGCCGGTCGCCCAGCCGGTCGCCCAGCCCGTCGCCCAGGGTGGCGGCCGGCCCGGCGGAGTGCCGGCTTCCGACACGCGGGCGGGCTGATCCGATGAGGTGATCTTGACCCCGGCCGCCCGCCGCGCGCTGCCGGATTCGTCGCACTCCGTGAACTACGCTCGTGTCATTCCCGCTCGCAGCCGCGGCGGGCTCGTGTGCGCAGGCGGACGGGAGCATGGCCCGTGACGGATCAGGCGGTGGACACCAGCGGGTCGGCGACGGCGGCCAGAACCGGGCCCGCGGGCACCGCCCGCGCACCCGCGCCGGAGAAGCCGGACACGGCCGTGGAGCGGAGCGCGGCGGCCGGGGCGTCACCCGGCACGGCCCCTGGGATGATCCGGTTCGTCGGCCGCAGGCGTGAACTCGCCGCGCTGCGCGCCGACATCGAACGGTCCGGACTCGACACGCTGGCCGGCCGCAAGGCCGCCCGGAGCCGAGTGCTGCTGATCGCCGGACGGCCCGGCTCCGGACGCACCGCCCTCGCGGAGGAACTGGCCCGCGAGCTCGCGGCGGACTACCCCGACGGCCTGCTGCGCGCCCGGCTCACCACCCCCGGCGGCGATGCGGTCCCCACCGAGCACACCGCCCGCGAGCTCCTCTCCGCGCTCGGCGTGCCGGCCCCGGCCGGCGCGGGGGAGGACGAACTCACCGAAGCCCTGCGCGAGGCGCTCGCGGGCCGCCGCGCGCTGATCGTCCTCGATGACGCGGCCGGCGCCGAACAGGTCGAGCCGCTGCTGCCGGACGCCGCGGACTGCCTGGTCGTCGCGGTGGCCGAGGGGCCGCTGACCGGCATCGCGAACGTACGGCCCTGCACGGTCGGCGTGCTGGACTCGGCCGCCGCCGTCGAACTCCTGGGACAGTTCGCCGGGTCCACCCGGATCACCGTCGATCCGCGCTCCGCCGAGGCTCTGGCCGAGGAGTGCGGCGGCCAGCCTGCCGCGCTGGTGCTCGCCGGAGGCTGGCTCGCGGCCCGGCCCAAGGCGTCGGTGGCCGATCTCGCCCAGCGGTTGCGCGACCTCCCGGCCGGCGACGACCGGCCGCGCGGCGGCAGGCCGCTGGCCCGTGCCTTCCGGCTGGTGCACGATTCGCTGCCGCCGCCGGCCGCCCGGATACTGCGACTGCTGGCGCTGGCCCCCGGCGGCTTCACCGACGCGCTCGCCGCCTCGGCGCTGGCGGGCTGCTCGGTCTCGGCGGCCGAGTCGACGCTCGACGACTTCGCCCGGCACGGCCTGCTGCGGACGGTGCCGTGCGGCTCGGCCGCGCCGCTCTACCAGACGCCCGGCTGCCTCGGACCGCTGCTGCGGGCGTTGGCCCAGGTACAGGAACGGCCGGCCGAACTGGAGCTGGCGCGGGCCCGGATGCTGGAGCGGACGGTACGTCAGCTCCAGTCCTGCCGGGCGGTCACCGAACCGTCCGATTCGCCGGCCCGCAGGAAACTGGCCGGGCTGCCGCGCGCGTTGCGTTTCCCTTCGGCGCGGGTCGCGGGAGAGTGGCTGCGCGGCAGGCTGCCCGCGCTGCTGGCGGCGGCCTCGACGGCGGTCGCCGACGGCGAGCTGGACACCCTCGACCGGCGTCTGATGGCCGCGCTGGTCCGGGCGCTGATCGCGCATCAGGGCGCGGACGGGGCCGCACCGGAGCTGTACCGGCTGCATCAGCTCGTACTCGATGTCGCCGAGCGGCGCGCGCTGCCGCGGGAGAAGGCCGCCGCGCTGCTGAACCTGGCCGACCTGGACGCGCGGGCCGGCCGGACCCAGCAGGCGCTGGGGCGCTACCGGGGCGCGCTGGACGCCGCCCGCGAGGTCGGCGACCCGCTCGCGACCGGCAGGGCGCTGGAGTCGCTGGGCGGCGCCTACCAGGAGCTGGGCGACTGGCAGCGCTCCGCCGACTGGTACGGACGGGCGCTGGCGCTGCGGCTGACCCGCGGCGAGCTCGCTGACGAGGCGCGGCTGCACGGCCGGCTCGGCGCGGTGCACAGCTACGCGGCCCGCTGGGGCGAAGCGCTGCGGGACTGGCGGGCGGCGGCGGCGGTCCACCGCAGGCTGCGGGACCTCTCGGGGCACGCGCGGGCGCTGAGCGAGGCGGCGCGGGTCCAGGAGTACGCGGGACGGCCGCAGGAATCGCTGCGGACCTGCCAGGAAGCGCTCGCGGAGGCGCAGCAGGCCGGCGACGGCCGGCTCCAGGCCGCCCTGCAGCTGCGGATTGCGGACACCTTCGATCGGCTCGGCGACCCAGTAGCGGCACGGCTGCACCGGTCCCTGGGTGATCGACTACGGGAAGAAAACCCCGAGTGACCTACGAAATCGGTAGTGGTTCTTCCGCAAGTTAATGCTTTGCAAGGCTGGACAGCGAAGGATCCTTCATTAGACTGGCCGCGCTGCGGTCGACGCAGCCGTTTTCGGTGTGCAGCGACATATCCGGATTTGTAGGAAATACTGTCAATACTCCGATTCAAGGACCGTGATCGACGTGAAGGTCGGCATCCCCCGCGAAGTCAAGAACAACGAGTTCCGCGTGGCCATCACCCCGGCAGGCGTGCATGAGCTCGCCCGCCAGGGCCACCAGGTCTTCGTGGAGCAGGGCGCCGGCCTGGGCTCCTCCATCACGGACGCCGAGTACATCGCCGCCGGCGGCATCATCCTCGGCACCGCTGACGAGGTCTGGGAGACCGCTGACCTGCTGCTCAAGGTCAAGGAGCCGGTCGCCGAGGAGTACCACCGCCTCCGCAAGGACCAGACCCTCTTCACGTACCTGCACCTCGCGGCCTCCCGCGAGTGCACGGACGCGCTGCTGGAGTCCGGCACCACCGCGATCGCGTACGAGACCGTCGAGACCGCGAACCGGCAGCTGCCGCTGCTCGCCCCGATGTCCGAGGTCGCGGGCCGCATCGCCCCGCAGGTCGGCGCGTACCACCTGATGCGCTCGGCCGGCGGCCGCGGTGTGCTGCCCGGCGGCGTCCCCGGCGTCGCGGCCGGCAAGGCCGTCGTCATCGGCGGCGGCGTCTCCGGCTGGAACGCCACGCAGATCGCTGTCGGCATGGGCTTCCACGTCACGCTGCTGGACCGGGACGTCAACAAGCTGCGCGAGGCCGACAAGATCTTCGGCACGCAGGTGCAGACCATCGCGTCCAACGCCTTCGAGCTGGAGAAGGCCGTGCTCGACGCGGACCTCGTGATCGGCGCGGTGCTGATCCCCGGCGCCAAGGCGCCGAAGCTCGTCACCAACGAGCTGGTGTCCCGGATGAAGCCGGGAAGTGTCCTTGTCGACATTGCAATCGATCAGGGTGGCTGCTTCGAGGACTCGCGTCCCACCACCCACGCCGAGCCGACTTTCATGGTGCACAACTCGGTCTTCTACTGCGTCGCCAACATGCCCGGCGCGGTCCCGAACACCTCGACGCACGCGCTCACCAACGCGACGCTCCCGTTCATCGTGGAGCTGGCGAACCGCGGCTGGCAGGACGCCCTGCGCCGGGACGCCGCACTGGCCAAGGGCCTCAACACCCATGAGGGCCAGGTCGTTTACGGCCCGGTGGCAGAGGCACACGGCATGCCCGCCGTCGAACTGAGCACGCTCCTCGGCTGAGCGGTCAACGAGCAACGTCAACTTCGCGCACCCGGCCGGGCCTTGTCGAGCAAGGTCCGGCCGGAAGTGTTTCCGAAGGGGCATATGTCCAACTCGGCGCGCCCGTCGGCCAACTCGCCGCGAACGTAACTCTTCGACCGATTCGCGCACCCGCGAAACCTCGCGAATGCGGCCCTTACGCCCTTGACATCGGGGTGTTCGATTGCCGACACATCGTGCCGTGTCCGGCGGATTGTGTTGCTGCGGACCGCCGACACGCCATAGAGTCGCCAACCGTCGGCATGGTGTCACGCTGACCTATCGAGATGTTTCCTGGTCACCAAGGAGGTAGGACGACTTGTGAATGAGTCGACATTTACTCCTGGGGGTGGTCGACCAGGAATGCACGCGCGGGGCCAGTCTCCTTCGAGGTTCAAAGCTGTCGGCTCCGTCGCTGTCCACACCTTCGAGTCCCGCCAGAACATGACGACAACAGCCCACCAGAGCATGGACGGCCATCACGTGAACGCCATGGCCGGCGACCAGGCCGGCGGCGAGCCGACCAGCCTCGCCGACTACGAGACCCTGCCTCAAGGGCACTTCTACGACCCGGACGCGGAGTACGAGCCGGATCCCGAATACGCGGCCACCCTCGCGCCCGACGCAGCTCGCCAGCGTCGTGAGCGGGTCGGGCCGACCGGGCGCACCCTGCCGTACTTCCCGATCCCCAACCCGGTGACCGATCACGGTCCCGCGAAGATCATCGCGATGTGCAACCAGAAGGGCGGGGTCGGCAAGACCACCTCGACCATCAACCTGGGCGCAGCGCTCGCCGAGTACGGCCGCAGGGTCCTGCTCGTCGACTTCGACCCGCAGGGCGCGCTGTCCGTCGGGCTCGGAGTCAACCCGATGGAGCTCGACCTGACCATCTACAACCTGCTCATGGAGCGGGGGATGGCGGCCGACGAGGTACTGCTCAAGACAGCTGTTCCGAACATGGACCTGCTGCCCAGCAATATCGATTTGTCAGCCGCTGAAGTGCAGTTGGTCAGCGAGGTGGCCCGCGAGTCGAGCCTCCAGCGCGCCCTCAAGCCGCTGATGGCCGACTACGACTACATCGTCATCGACTGCCAGCCGTCGCTGGGCCTGCTCACCGTCAACGCGCTCACCGCGGCGCACAAGGTGATAGTGCCGCTCGAATGCGAGTTCTTCGCGCTGCGCGGCGTCGCGCTGCTCACCGAGACGATCGAGAAGGTGCAGGAACGGCTCAACCCGGAGCTGGAGCTGGACGGCATTCTCGCCACCATGTACGACTCCCGCACCGTGCACAGCCGCGAGGTACTGGCGCGCGTCGTCGAAGCCTTCGACGATCACGTCTACCACACGGTCATCGGGCGCACGGTCCGCTTCCCGGAGACCACGGTCGCCGGTGAGCCGATCACCACGTACGCCTCCAACTCAGTCGGCGCGGCCGCCTACCGTCAGCTCGCCAGGGAGGTGCTCGCCCGGTGTCACGCCGAGTGAGTCTGCCGGGGGCCGACGAACTGTTCCGCACCACCGGAGGGATGGGGCTGCAGTCCTCGTCCTCCCGTCGGCAGGTCAACGGCGAGGCGTCCGGCACGACACCGCGGGTGCCCGCCCCGGCAGCCGAGCCGGGCCCCGCCGATACGACCGAGGAACGGCAACGGGCGGACTCCGCCGCCGAGCGCAGCGGGCGCGAGCCCGGTCAGCAGGGCGGTGAGCGCCGGGACACCATCTCGGCCCAGACCCGCGCCAAGAGCCGGATCCCGCAGGAGGGGCAGCAACAGCAGCGCCGCCGGGCGCAGCCGCCCAACAGACGGCCCAGCGGGCGCGAGCGGCACGACGAGAAGATCACGGTCTATGTCTCCGCAGAGGAGCTCATGGACCTGGAGCACGCGCGTCTGGTGCTGCGCGGCGAACACGGCCTGGCCGTGGACCGGGGCAGGATCGTCCGGGAAGCCGTGGCAGTGGTCCTCGCCGACCTCGAATCCCGTGGCGAGGCCAGCATTCTGGTGCGGCGACTGCGGGGACGCTGACCGTGCGGCGATAGTCTGCCGGTCGTTCGCCGGTCCGGGTGCGCCCGCCCGGCGGACCGCCCGGCCGGCTTCCCGGCCCGCCGGACCTCCCGCACACCGGAACCCCGCACCAGGACCGCGATGCCCACGACCGATGCCCACGACCGGCCCCCTGCCGGCTCCGACAGTGAGCAGGACCCGGAGGACCGGCGCGACGCCGTCCCGCCGGCCGCGGGCCCCGGCCCGCCGCCGGTCAGCGCCGACGGGCGGTTCACCGTCCGGCTGGCCAACTTCGAGGGCCCCTTCGACCTGCTGCTCCAGCTGATCTCGAAGCACACGATGGATGTGACCGAGGTCGCACTGTCGAAGGTCACCGACGAGTTCATCACGCACATCCACGCCATGGGACCGGACGGGGACCTCGACCAGACCACCGAGTTCCTGGTCGTCGCCGCCACCCTGCTCGACCTCAAGGCCGCCCGGCTGCTGCCCGTCGCCGAAGTCGAGGACGAAGCCGACCTCGCCCTGCTGGAAGCCCGCGACCTGCTGTTCGCCCGGCTGCTCCAGTACCGTGCGTACAAACGGGTCGCGGACATCTTCAGCGACCGGCTGCTGGCCGAGTCCCGCCGCCACCCGCGCACCGTCGGGCTGGAGCCGCAGCACGCCGCGCTGCTGCCCGAGGTCGTCATCAGCATCGGCGCGGAGGGCTTCGCGAAGCTCGCGGTCAAGGCGATGCGGCCGCGGGCCGAGCCGCGGGTGTACATCGACCACATCCACGCGCCGCTGGTCAGCGTCCAGGAGCAGGCCGAGCTGGTGATCGCGATGCTGCGTTCGGCGGGCGAGGCCAGCTTCGCCGACCTGGCCGCGGACGCCCCGGACACCCTGACTGTCGTCGCCCGCTTTCTGGCGCTGCTGGAGCTCTACCGCGAGCAGGCGGTGGTCCTCGACCAGGAGGAGGCGCTCGGCTCGCTGACCGTCCGCTGGACCGGCGTCCAGGGGCGGCGGCCGGTCGTCACGGACGAATTCGATCAGGAGAAGCGGCCGGACCGGCGGAAGACGGAGGCACAGGCGTGAGCGACGAGGCCCGTGAGTGGCGGGACCGGCGGCAAGGGGGCCAGGAGCCCCAGCAGCGCCCGGAGCGCGCGCGGGAGCCCGGGAGTGAGCCGGAGCCGCCGGGCGGCCCGCAGGAGCCGCTGGACGGCTCCGACGGGTCCTGGCGGCCCGAGGCGGAGGCCGGCGCGTCCCCCGTGGCCCTACTGGCTCTCAAGCCCGCCCTGGAAGCGGTCCTGATGGTCGTCGACGAGCCCGCCACCGAGGCGCACCTCGCCAAGGTCCTGGAGCGGTCCCGGCGAGCGGTCGCGGACGCGCTGCGCGAGCTGTCCGACGAGTACACCCGCACCGGCCGCGGCTTCGACCTGCGCCTGGTCGCCGGCGGCTGGCGTTTCTACACCCGGCCCGAGTACACGCAGGCCGTCGAGGGCTTCGTCCTGGACGGCCGGCAGGCCCGGCTCACCCAGGCCGCGCTGGAGACCCTGGCCGTGGTCGCGTACCGTCAACCGGTCAGCCGCTCACGCGTCTCGGCGGTCCGCGGAGTGAACTGCGACGGCGTGCTGCGCACCCTCCTCCAGCGGGGTCTGGCGGAGGAGGCGGGGACGGAACCCGAAACAGGTGCGATCCTGTATAGGACGACGAACTACTTTCTGGAGCGGATGGGCCTGCGTGGCCTGGACGAATTGCCTGAACTCGCACCGTTCCTCCCTGAGGCGGACGCGATCGAGGCGGACTCCCTGGAAGGGCTTCCGTCGTTCGACCCGGATGCACCCGACGATGCAGACAGCACCCACTCGACTACGGAACCTTGATGCCAAGCAACGACAGGAACAGCGGCAACCGCAAGCCCAGGGGCGCGGGCGGCGACAAGCGCGGCGACAAGAAGCGCGAGGGCACGCCCCGTCCCGAGGAGCGCCGCTACAACGTCGGTGGTTTCGTGGCCGACTCCGGAAAGCCCAGCAGCGGCGGCAGGGGCGGTCCGAGCACGGGCGGCGCGGGCCGCGGCGGCTCCGACCGCGGCGCACCGAGCCGTGGCGGCGCGGGTCGCGGCGGCCCGGAGCGCGGCGCACCGAGCCGTGGCGGTTCCGGTCGCAGTGACGCGGGTCGTGGCGCTCCGAGCCGTGGTGGCCCGGACCGCGGTGCTCCCAGCCGTGGCGGTTCCGACCGTGGTGCGCCCAGCTGGGGTGGCGCGGGTCGCAGCGATGCGGGTCGTGGCGGTTCCGACCGTGGCGCTCCGAGCCGTGGTGGTCCCGAGCGTGGCGCGCCGAGCCGTGGCGGCTCGGACCGTGGCGCGCCCAGCCGCAGCAGCTCCGACCGTGGTGCGCCCAGCTGGGGTGGCGCGGGTCGCAGTGACGCGGGTCGTGGCGGTTCCGACCGTGGCGCTCCGAGCCGTGGTGGTCCCGAGCGTGGTGCTCCCAGCCGTGGCGGCTTCGACCGTGGTGCTTCCAGCCGTGGCGGCTCGGACCGTGGCGCGCCCAGCCGCGGCAGTTCCGACCGCAGCAGTTCCGACCGTGGCGGTTCGGACCGGAGCGCACCCGGCTGGGGTGGCTCGGGCCGGAGCGATGCGGGTCGTGGCGGTTCCGACCGTGGCGCTCCGAGCCGTGGTGGTCCCGACCGCGGTGCGCCCAGCCGTGGCGGTTCCGACCGTGGCGCTCCCGGCCGCAGAGACGCGGGCCGT
>NZ_JAYMZR010000104.1:0-23592 GCF_035828615.1 Streptomyces sp. H27-D2
CCCCCGCGCCCGCCGGCCGCGGGGGCCCCCCCCCGGCGGCTCAGCCGCGCGTCTTCCCCACCGGCTGGCGCGGCACCCACGCGCGCACACCGCCGGGCGGCGCGGGGCTCGGCCTCGCCATCGTGCGCGGCATCGTGGAGGCGCACGACGGACAGGCCGCCGTGCGGAACGTGACCGGCGGCTGCCGCTTCGAGGTCACGCTGCCGACGGCCGGTTCGTAGCCCGCCGCCCGCCCCAACCCCCGCTCACACCCGACCCGCCCCCGCTACGAGCCGTCGCCCGCCGCGCGGGTGACCCGCGCGCCCAGCGCGCGCAGGTACGCGGCGAGCTCCGGCGGCTCGTGCACCTCGAACTCGCAGCCCAGCATGGCCAGCCGCAGGGCCAGCCACTCGAGGGTGTCGGCGCCGCTGCGCAGCCGGGAGTTGTGCTCGTCGATCAGCTCCAGATCGGCGGGGACGGTGCCGAGCCGGCCCGCCACCGCCTCGACGGGTGCGTGCAGCGTCGCCACCGCGCGGTAGGTGGGGGCGAGGGAGTACAGCTCGCGTGTCACATACGCGGAGGAACCCGTCCGTCCGCCGCCGCCTCGGCCCTCAGCGGGTCACGAGGCCCCCGCGCCGCCCGCCGCCCGCTGCGGGGAGCGCGCGAACTCCGCCATCCCCTCGGCGAATCCGACCTCGGGCCGCCAGCCGAGTTCCGCCTTCAGCCGTCGCGAGGAGGCCGTGATGTGCCGTACGTCGCCGAGCCGGTACTCGCCCGTCACCACGGGGTCGGGCCCGCCGTGCGCGGCGGCCAGCGCGCTCGCCATCTCGCCGACCGTGTGCGGCTCGCCGCTGCCGGTGTTGAGAGCGGTGAGCGCTCCCGGCTCCCGGCCGGGCAGCGCCTCCAGCGCCAGCGCGGCAGCCGCCGCGACATCCCGTACGTGCACGAAGTCCCGCCGCTGGCCGCCGTCCTCGAACACCTGGGGGGCCTCGCCCCGGGCCAGCGCGGAGCGGAAGAACGAGGCGACTCCGGCGTACGGGGTGTCGCGCGGCATGCCCGGCCCGTACACGTTGTGGTAGCGCAGGCTGACCGCACGGCCGCCGGTCGTCCGGGCCCACGCCGCCGCCAGATGTTCCTGCATCAGCTTCGTCGCGGCGTAGACGTTGCGCGGGTCGACCGGCGCGTCCTCGCCCACCAGCCCGGGGCGCAGCGGCTCGGCGCAGTCCGGGCAGCGCGGCTCGAAGCGCCCGGCGTCGAGGTCGGCGGCGGTGCGCGGGCCCGGCCTGGTCTCGCCGTGCTTCGGGCAGACGTAGCGCCCCTCGCCGTAGACGACCATCGATCCGGCGAGCACGAGGTCCGGCACCCCCTGCCGCGCCATGGCCGCGAGCAGCACGGCCGTGCCCAGGTCGTTGCAGCCGACGTAATCCGGCGCGTCCGCGAAGTCCTTCCCCAGGCCGACCATCGCCGCTTGATGGCAGACCGCGCTCACCCCGCGCAGCGCGCGCCGCACGGCCTCGCGGTCGCGCACGTCGGCGTGGATCCACTCGACGCCGGGGGGCGAGGCGGGCGGTGGCGGCGAGGGGTGGGCGGTGGGCAGCAGGGCGTCGAGGACGACCGGCTCGTGCCCCCGCTGGGCCAGGGCGGTGACGATGTGCGAGCCGATGAAGCCCGCTCCTCCAGTGACGAGTACACGCATGTGCCCGACGATAGGCAGCCGGACCTCCGCCACGCCCGTACCGCGCCGCACCGTCACGGGTCCGTAAGAAGTTCCGCGCGCAGTTCCGTGCGCAGTTCTGTGAGAAGTTCCGTAAGAAGCGGCGCGCCTCCTCCCGGCCCGCCCGCGCGCTCAGAGTTCGACGCCCAGTGCGCGGGCGCGCCGGTCCGCCGCCTGGTCGGCAGCGGCCTCGTTGAGATAGACCTCGCACACCAATTGCTCGTCGGGGGCGAGATTGTGCTCCAGTTCCCACAGGCTGACCTCGACGCCGTCCGCGAGCAGGAAGGCGTGCTCGTACAGCCGGCACCAGACCTTGTTCCCGCAGGCCGCGCTGCGCGGCTTGGTGATGAGGGCGATGTCGTGGGCGCGGGCCGTCCGCAGCAGCCGGCTGGTGTCCTCGCCGGGCCGGTCCGTGTTCTCCGCCCGGCGCAGCACCCGCCAGGCGTGATCGGCGGAGTTGTCCTCCACGTACTCGCGCTCGGTCGCCACCGGACCGATGGCGATGAGGAGTTCCTCCCCCGGTCCGAACTCCTCCGCCTCGGCCTCCCCCGGATGCCAGCCGCCCATGCGTTCGTGCACCCGGCGCTCGGCCCGCTCCAGGGCGCTCTTGTCGGTGTAGAGCTCGTACTGCGGGTGGCCGTCCTCGACCGTGTCGTGCTGTAACTCCCACAGCACCGGGCTGCTGCCGTCGGCGAGCAGGAAGGTGTGCTGGTGGGTGCTGCACCGCAGCGGGCGCGGTGGTTCGTTGCGCTGCCGCCATGAGTGCAGCTCGCTCTGGTGCATGAGCGCGAGTCGCAGTCGGGAGAGCACCGCTTCGTCGAACTCGAACGCGTTCTGGGCGCGGGTGAGCAGGGCCGTGATGTGCTCGGCCGGCGTCACCCCGCCCCGCGGTTCCGGCTCCTCTGCCCCTGTTCGCCTGTATCCCACACGGTCCTCCCGGCTGACACGTCGCCACTCCCCGACCAAATCCCCACGCACCCAACGTAGCGGCGTGAGCACTCTCAGCGGCGGGGAATCCTCCGATGTCCCCCGCAAGCGGCACTCTGCCCGCTTCACCCGGTTGGCCCCGGCCGGATGGCCTGCGTCCCGCCTCCTCCTCAAACGGTCACGCCGTGCTCGCGCAGCCAGCGGACCGGGTCGACGGCGGAGCCGAAGGCCGGGGTGACCCGCGCCTCGAAGTGCAGGTGCGGGCCGGTGGAATTGCCGGTGCTGCCGGACAGGCCGATCACCTTCGCGCCCGCCACCCGCTGCCCGGCGGCGACCCACAGCGCGGAGAGGTGCGCGTACTGGGTGAAGTAGCCGCCCCGGTGCCGGATCACCACTTGGTTGCCGAACGCGCCGTCGCACCCCGCCGAGACGACGGTCCCCGCCCCCACCGCGCGCACCGGCGTCCCGGACGGCACCGCGAAGTCCTGGCCGGTGTGCCGATGGGCCCAGTGCGCGCCGGATCCGGCGTAGCCCGCGGAGAGCCAGTAGTGCTCCACGGGCAGCACCCAGCGGGCTCCGTCGACCGCTACGGCGTCGTGAGGGCCGGGCGCGGACTCGGGCGCGGACTCGCCGTTGGAGCCGGATGCGGACTCGAAGCCGGACTCGGGCTCGGACTCCGATCGGCCCGCCGCGCCCTCGGCCGCGGCGGCCCGCCGCCGCGGCCGTTCGGCGTTCCGCTCGGCCGCGCGCTCGGCCCTCCACCTGGCCTCGGCACCGGCCCTCTTCCCCGCCCGTACCGCCCCGCGCCCGCACTCCCCCGCCGACTTGCCCGGCACCTCCACCAGCTCCGCGAGCCGCGTCTCCGCCTCGGCGAGCCTGCTCTCGATCCGGCGTTTCTCCACGGCCTGCCGGTCCGTCCGGCGCACCAGTTCGCGCAGCGCGGCGTCCGCGGCACGCCGCTCCACGACCAGCTCGGCACGGACCCGCCCCGCGATGCCCAGCGTGTTCGCCACGTCCTGCTCGCGCTCGCGCATCACAGGGCCGAGCCGGAGCACCGCGTCGGGGGTCTCCGAGGCCAGCAGCCGTACGAGACGCGACATGCCGCCGTCGCGGTACTGGGCACGGGCCGTCGCGCCGATCTCGCCGGTCAGCCCGGCCAGCTCGTACCGCTTGACCGCCAGCGCGGTCCGGGCCCGGCGTACGGTGCCCCGTTGCGTCAGGGCGGCCCGGCGCGCCGTGTCGTAGCGCCGCACCGCCTGCGCCGCCTCGCGGTACAGCCGGTCCACCGCCCGCTCGGCCTGCGAGAGGCTCCGGGCAGGCTCGGCGGGGCTCGGGTGGCCGTCGCGGCTGCCGGGGTCGCCGTGCCCGCCGGGGCGGCCGGGGCCGTCGGCGAGCGCGCGTGCGGCCCGTACGCCCGATGGCGCGACGGACGGCATGGCGGATGACACGGACCCGACGGGCCCAGCCGCCCCCACCGCATGAGCCGCACCCTGGCCCGTCCCCAGCACGGCGGAGGATGCGGTCAGCAGCGCGCTGAGCGCCACCGAGGCGGTGCGGCTGTGGCGCGGGGCCTGTCTCTTCGGTCGCATCCGCCGATGCTCGCGGCGGCGCCGCGCCGACCGGGCGTGACGCGCCGTCAGCGGTGCATCCCGTGGGCCATCCGGATCAACCGACGGGCGTCGAGCGCTTCGAAGTCGCGGTACGGGCGTGGGGGCGGCCCGCCGGGCCATGGTTCGACGGGCCATGGCTGAGCGGGCGCGCGGCGTACGGCCCACTCGGCAGCGCGGCTGCCGGGCCCCAGGCCCCTGGACCCTTGTCGCCGCGCGTCCCATACGGTGGTTCCATGTCACGCGTCACCAGCCGGCACAAGGTCTTGCGGCTCAACGGCAGTACCGCACTCGCGCGCCCCGACACCCTCGCGGGCGAGGAGCCGCTGGAGATCCGCATCGGCGGCGAGCAGTTGACCGTGACGATGCGCACGCCCGGTCACGACTTCGACCTGGTCGCCGGTTTCCTGGCGAACGAGGGCGTCATCGGTTCCGCGGACGAGCTGATCGCCCTGCGCTACTGCGGCGACGCCGGCACGGAGAACACGTACAACCTCATCGACGCCGATCTCGCGCCCGGCACCGAGCTGCCCGCCTCGCTGAACCGGAATCTGCTCACCACCAGCGCGTGCGGCATCTGCGGCCGTGACTCGATCGACTCGGTGCGCACCCGTACCCGCTGGCCGGTCGCCGACGACCCGGCCCGGATCGCCCCCGACGTCCTCTACGGGCTCCCCGACACCCTGCGCACCGCGCAGCGCACCTTCGCCAGCACCGGCGGGCTGCACGCGGCGGGCCTGTTCAGCACGGACGGCGAACTGCTCTGCGCCCGTGAGGACGTGGGGCGGCACAACGCGGTGGACAAGGTCGTGGGGTGGGCGCTGCGCGAGGGGCGGCTGCCGTTGCGCGGCTGCGTGCTGATGGTCAGCGGCCGGGCCTCGTTCGAGCTGACGCAGAAGGCCGTGATGGCGGGCATTCCGGTGCTGGCGGCCGTATCCGCGCCGTCCAGTCTGGCGGCGGACCTGGCGCAGGAGCTGGGGCTCACGCTGATCGGATTCCTGCGCGGGCGGACGGCGAACATCTATACGGGCGGGCAGCGCGTCATCCTCGACTGAGGTCGCCGCCGCCGCACCCGTACGCCCTCGTCAGCAGCCAGCGCCCGCCGCTGCCGCCGTTCACCGAGGAGTCCGCCCTGCGGAAGGTGCAGGCGGCCGAGGACGCCTGGAACAGCCGCGACCCCGAGCGGGTCGCGCTCGCCTGCACCGAGGATTCCGAGTGGCGCAACCGGGACCAGTTCCTCACCGGCCGCGCGGAGACAGTCGCGTTCCTGCGCGACAAGTGGGACCGCGAGCTGGACTACCGGCTGCGCGAGGAACTCTGGGCCTGGACCGGCGACCGGATCGCGGTCCGCTTCGAGTACGAGTGGCGCACCGCGCGGGGCCAGTGGTGGCGCAGCTACGGCAACGAGAACTGGGAGTTCGACGCGAACGGCCTCATGCGGCGGCGCTTCGCTAGCATCAACGGCCTGGCCATCACGGCCGCGGAGCGCCGCGTGGCCTGAGCGGCCGGCTGCGGGCTGCGGGCTGCGGGCTGCGGGCTGGGACGGGTGTCCTCAAGCGCCGGACAGGCTAAAAATTCAGCCCTCCCCCAGCCTTCGGCCGGGAGGTGCCCCCAGGCGTTTGAGGACGACGCGGCCGCAGGACGCGCAGACCTCGCCCTCGTCCGGCTACGCCGGATCCGCCTCCGGCGGAACCCCGTGCCAGACCGTCGTGATGTTGCAGAACTCGCGAATGCCGTGCCCCGCCAGCTCGCGCCCGTAGCCGGAGCGCTTCACGCCGCCGAAGGGCAGCGCCGGGTGGGAGGCGGTCATGCCGTTGAAGAAGACGCCGCCGGCCTCCAGCTCGCGCACGCAGCGCTCCTGCTGCCGGCGGACGGTGGTCCATACGTTGGAGCTGAGGCCGAACGGGGTGTCGTTGGCCAGCGCGATGGCCTCGTCCAGGTTCGCCACCCGGTAGAGGGTGGCGACCGGGCCGAAGGCCTCCTCGTGGTGGATGCGCATGGCCTCGGAGATGCCCGCGAGCACCGTCGGCTCGTAGAACCAGCCCGCCGCCGGCTTGCCCGGCCGCCGACCGCCGCACAGCACGGCCGCCCCCTGCTTCTTGGCGTCCTCGACCAGTTCCTCCAGGTCGGAGCGGCCCTGTTCGCTGGAGAGCGGGCCGACGTCGGTGCCCTCCGCCATCGGGTCGCCGACGCTCAGCGCCGACATGCCTGCGACGAACCGGGCTGCGAAGTCGTCGTAGACGTCGTTGTGCACGATGAAGCGCTTGGCCGCGATGCAGGACTGCCCGTTGTTCTGCACCCGGGCGGTCACCGCGGTCCTCGCGGCCTTGCCGATGTCGGCGGAGGGCAGCACGACGTACGGGTCGCTGCCACCCAGTTCCAGCACGGTCTTCTTGACCGTGTCACCGGACGTCGCGGCGACCGCACGGCCTGCGGGCTCGCTGCCGGTGAGGGTCGCGGCGGCGATCCTCGGGTCGCGCAGGATCGCGTCGACGGCGCCGGAGCCGATCAGCAGGGTCTGGAAACAGCCCTCGGGGAAGCCCGCCCGGTGGAACAGCTGTCCCAGGTAGAGCGCGGTCTGCGGGACGTTCGAGGCGTGCTTGAGCAGGCCCACATTGCCCGCCATCAGGGCGGGTGCGGCGAATCGGACAACCTGCCAGAGCGGAAAATTCCACGGCATGACGGCGAGTACGACGCCCAGCGGCCGGTAGGTCACCCAGGCCGCGGCGGCTCCGCTGTCCTCGACGTCGGCGGCCGAGGGGTGTTCGTCGGCGAGCAGTTCCTCGGCGTGATCGGCGTACCAGCGCATCGCCTTCACGCACTTGGCGACCTCCGCGCGGGCCGCCGCCAGCGGCTTGCCCATCTCGGTGGTCATGGTGCGGGCGATGTCGTCCTGCTCGCCCTCCAGCAGGTAGGCGGTCCGGCGCAGCAGGTCGGCGCGGTGTGCGCGGTCCGTGGTGCGGTACTCGCGGAACGTCTCCTCGGCGCGCCGCAGCCGCTCCTCGATCTGTGCGGCGTCGAGCGCGTCGAAGGTCTTGAGCGTCTCGCCCGTGGCCGGGTTGACGGTCGCGATGGGCATCGGGATCTCTCCTTCGCGCATGGGTCGTTCGGCGGGGATGGGCTGCCACCGCAGGTGCCCGCTTTCTTCCTGCTTACTCCTCCCCGGGGCGATCCGCAGCGCGAGGCCGTCCGGCGGACCGAGGGGTCCGCCGGGCTGCGAGGTCAGCGGGTCCGCTGGTGGGCGCCGATGTCCGGGGGCGTGCCCTGCGGCAGCGGGTTGCCCCAGTAGTCACGGCCGCCGTCGCCGGGGAGCGGCACGCCGGCGCGCAGCGCGGGGGAATCCGCGCCGAGGCGTACGCCCTCCGGGCCCGCGGCCCCGGGCGCGGCGAACCGCGGGTCGGCGAGGACGGCCGCCGGGTCGCGCTCGGCGACCGGGTCGGCGACCTGGTGGTAGAGGTTGTTCCGGTAGCCGTTGAACGCGTCGGTGAGCCGCGAGCCGGCGGGTCCGGCGAAGACGTTATTGCTGAAGGTCCCCACGCTCACGGTGCTGCCGGCGAGCGCGCCGCCGCGCCAGACGAAGTCCACGGGCTTGTCGGTGCTGATGGTGTTGTTGTGCACCCGCGCGCCGGTGGCTGGCTCGCAGCCCGTGACGATGCCGTAGTTGCGGTCGTTCCGGCTGACGTTGTAGCGCACGGTCCCGCCGTCGTTGACCATGTTCTCGGCGTTGCAGATCAGCAGGAAGCCGCCCTCGTTGTCGTGGCTGTAGTTGTACTGGAAGACCGTGTTCCGCTGGGCCGCGTCGAGGTCGAAGGCCATCCCGTCGCGGGTAGTGCTGCCGTGGCTGACCTCGTTGAACTGGAACAGCGTGCCGTCCGCGTTCCATGCCCAGAGGCCGGCGTTGTAGCCCGCGGAGCGCTGCTGGAAGTACGAGATGTCGTTGTGCTCGACCAGGGCGTTCCGGCTGGTCTGCACGACGATGCCGTCACCGCCGGTGTCGGCGACCGTGTTGCCCCGGATGCGGACCCGGGTGCTGGGCGTCCAGGTCGTCCTCGCGTCGCCGTGCTCGGGCCGGTCGTCCCAGCTGCTGCCCATGTTGATGCCCGAGCGGTCGACGCGGCGGACCGTGTTGCCCTGGATCAGCACGTCGTCGAAGGAGGTGGGCCGCACGCTGCCGAACGCGTCGAGTTCGATCCCGGCCGAGCCTCCGGCGTCCTTGGCGTCGTCGCCGTTGACGTCGTGCACGTCGAGGCCGGACAGCACGTAGTGGTGGCCGGTGCCGAAGTCGTCGAGCCGGATCCAGACGCCTCGGCGGCGGCTCGCCGCCGGTCCGGTGTTGGAGATCTCCAGATCACGCAGCTCGACGTATTCGGCGTTGTCGACGACCACCGCGTCGGTGCCGCCCGCCCCGTCGATGTGCGGCTTGGCCCCGGTTCCGTACGTGTCGATCCGGACCGGGGCGCCGCGCTCGCCCGAGTCCCGCACCGTCAGGGTGCCGACGCAGCGCGTCCCGCGCTTGAAGCGGACCGTGGCGCCGGGCCCGAGCCGCTCGCGGTTCACCCGGGCCAGGGTGCGCCACGGCTGCCGCGGGCCGGTGCCGGCCGCCTGGTCGGAGCCCCCCGCGCAGTCGACGTACAGGGTGCGACCGGCGCGCCCGGCCGGGTCCGCCGCCCCGGCCGGCGGCCCGGTGACGAGCAGACCGGCCGTCGTCGCCGCGATGATCGCCCAGGTCTTCTTCGACCGGCGCATCCGGTCACCTCCAAGAGTCCGTGTGAGCCCCGTGTGCGTGCCACGGGCTCACTGTGCCGCCGCCCGCACGGCGGTGACATGGACAAACAGGGGCGGAGCGTGGACTTGTGCGCCGCCCCGGGCGGGAGGCCGAGGGGTGCGGGTCGGTTACGGTTCAGGGATGACTCGTCGCCGGGCTGAGCCGGTCACCCCGGCCCCCCTACCGTTCTCCATCGACCAAGCGCATCAGCACGAAGTGGTGGGCCTCTATCTGGCGCCGCCCGAGCGGGCCCTGGCGCTCTGTGTGGAGCTGGAGGCTCCGCGGCGGGCGACCGGAAACCCCGAGGCCGCCGAAGGCGCCGCCCAGGATTCCGTGCCCGCCGAGTCCTGCGGCCTGTTCGAGGCGCTGGACCTGACGACGGACCGCACGGTGGGCTCACTGCACCGCCGGCGCCGGGCCGTGGAGTTCCGCAGGTTCCTCTCCCGGCTGGACGAGGAGATCCCCACGGGCCTGGAGATCCATCTGATCTGTGACAGCCAGGCCTCGTACCGGGCCCCGACCGTCAAGAACTGGCTGCTGGCGCACCCGCGTTTCCGGCTGCACTTCACCACCGACGCCTCGGCCTGGGTAGCGCTGGCCGCCCGCCGGTTCGCCGAGCCCGCGCTCGGCCGGGAGTGGCACGGCGCGGCCCAGTTCGTGCCGGCTCCGGTACCGCTGCCGGAAGCGGAGCTGGACGAGGCCGTCCGGGGCTGGGTCGGAGCCTGGGACGAGACCTCCGCGCCGTACACCTGGACCCGCCCGGTCGGCCGTGGCGGACGGTCCGGCGGGCGCTGAGCCGCCCCGGCGCGGTCAGGACCTGACCGCGCCGAAGCAGCAGCGCCGCCCAGGCGGTCACCCCGAAGGACCAGACGGTCACCGCGACGGAACGGGGCGCGTGCGCGAAGCCGGCGCGGTCATACCGGGGCTACGCCCTCACGCCGAGCCCGCCGCCGCCAGCTCGACGACCGCCAGCGGGCTCGCGTGGTGCACCGCGACCACCCGCAGACCTGAATCGGCGGCGAGCGCGGTGATCCCGGCGACGCCGCGTTCGCGTCCGCCGAAGTAGGCGAGCATCCGCAGGTCCATCGCGGTCCCCAGCGACTCGCCGTCCGCGCCGGTCTTCTCCACGACGAACACCGAGCCGTCCGCGCCCGCCGCCTCGGCGCAGCGGCGCAGGATCGCGCCCGCCGCCTCGTCGTCCCAGTCGTGCAGGATCGCCGTCAGCAGATAGCCGTCCGCGCCCGGCGGCAGCGGTTCGAAGAAGTCGCCTGCGATGGCCTCGCTCCGGCCGTCGAGCCCGGCCGCCGTCAGAGTCCGGCGGGCCGCCTCGGCGGTGGCCGGCTGGTCGAGGACCGTGCCGCGCAGGTCGGAGTGCTTGCTCAGCAGGGCGGCCAGCAGCGTGCCGTTGCCCCCTCCGACGTCGACCAGGTGCCGCAGCGAGCCCCAGTCGTACGCGGCCAGCACGGCCGGCGCCCACATCGCCGCGTCCACGCCCATCTGCGCGTCGTAGGAGGCGGTGCGCGCGGGGTCCGCGGCCAGGTCGTCCCAGAAGGGGCGGCCGAAGTGCGCGGGGAAGGCGGGCTCCCCGGTGCGTACGGAGTGCGGGAGCTGGACGAAGGACAGGTCGGCGCGGCCGATCGCGCTCTCGGCGTCCAGCAGCGCGCGCAGCCCCGAGGGGTGGTCGTCGCGCAGCGCGTGCCCGAGGCCGGTCAGCGCGTAGCGGCCGGCGGCGTCGCGGCTGAGCACGTCCACGGCAGCGAGGTGGCGCAGCACCCGGTCGAGCGCGTCGGGGTCGGCGTCCGCGACGGCGGCCAGCTCCGGGGCGGTCCTGAGACCCTCGGTGATGTGGTCGGCGATCCGCAGGGTGGCGGCCACCCGGACCGCCATCGGCGTCACCAGATCGGCCAGGGCCCACAGCCCGGCGCCCTGCTTCATCTCGTCCGTCATGTGCTCGCTCCTCGCGAGTGCGTTGCTGATGCGGTGCGGCCATCGGCTCCACGTCCCATGGGCCCATCGTATGGCGGACCCCGTACTGCTGGCGGGCCCTCGCTGCGGCCCGTGTGTTCCGGTACGGCGGCGGGCGGCCCGCCGCGCCCGAGCGGGTCAGTCGTGCCGGGGGATGCCGGAGACCTCGTGGTCGGCGTGGTTCAGCGCCTCGGCGACCAGGGCGCGCAGGTGGCCGTCCTGGAGCGCGTAGACGACGCGGCGGCCGTCCTTGCGCGAGCTGACCAGACCCGCGATGCGGAGCTTGGCGAGGTGCTGGCTGACCGCCGGGCGGGCGGCGCCGCAGGCCGCCGTCAGCGTGGTCACGTCCGCCTCGCCCCGGCCCAGCAGGTGCAGCAGCGCCAGCCGTGTCCGGTCGGCGAGCAGGCCCAGCATCTCGGCGGCGCGGGCGAACTGCTCGGCGCCCGGCTCTCGCGGGTGCGCATCGTGCGCAGGTGATAGGTGCATGCGTGCGCTCATACGAACATAATGGCTGTGGGGGTGGCTCACGTCCACCGCCTCCGCACCGCACGTCCGCCCGTCTGCACATCCGCCCGTCTGCCCGCGCGTCGGAAGGCGATCCTTGTGAGCGAACAGCACGGCCACCAGCACCCGCACCCGCGCGGCTGTGGCCACGACCGGAGCCACGGCTCTGGCCACAGCCAGGAGCAGGAGCACAACCACGGCGAGGCGCACGCCCACGGAGACGCCCACGCCCAGGCCACGGCCGACACAGCCGACGCGCCGGCCGGCCGCCGGGCCCGGCGGTGGCACCGGGCGCGGCATCTGCTGAAGCCGCACTCGCACGAGTCCGGCGACAAGATCGACCGCGCGCTGGAGTCCTCCGCGCGGGGCATCCGGGCGCTGTGGGTCTCGCTGGCCGTACTCGGCGCGACCGCCGCCGCACAATCGGTCGTGGTCGTGCTCTCCGGGTCCGTGGCGCTGCTGGGCGACACCGTGCACAACACCGCCGACGCGCTGACCGCGCTGCCGCTCGGGGTCGCGTTCATCCTGGGCCGACGCGCGGCGACCCGGCGGTTCACCTACGGCTACGGGCGCGCCGAGGACCTGGCTGGGATCGTCATCGTGCTGACCATCGCGGCCTCCGCCGTGTTCGCCGCCTGGACCGCGGTCGACCGGCTGATCGACCCGCGCGAGATCGGCTACCTGCCCGCCGTCGCCGTCGCGGCGGTGGTCGGCTTCGTCGGCAATGAGTGGGTGGCCCGCTACCGCATCCGCGTCGGGCGCGCGATCGGCTCGGCCGCGCTGGTCGCCGACGGACTGCACGCCCGCACCGACGGCTTCACCTCGCTGGCCGTACTCCTGGGCGCGGGCGGCGCCGCCCTCGGCCTGCGGCTCGCGGACCCCGTGGTGGGCCTGCTCATCACCGTCGCGATCCTGCTGATGCTGCGCGACGCGGGGCGGGAGGTCTTCCGCCGGGTGATGGACGCGGTCGACCCCGCGCTGGTCGACGCCGCCGAGGAAGCGCTGCTGGGCGTCACGGGCGTGCGGGCGGTGGGCGAGTTGCGGCTGCGCTGGATCGGCCACCGGCTGCGCGCCGAGGTCGCGGTGGTCGTGGACGGGGAGTCGAGCGTGCGCGAGGCGCACCAGGTGGCGGTGGAGGCCGAGCACGCGCTGCTGCACGCCGTTCCCCGGCTGACCGCCGCGCTCGTCCACGCCGACCCGTCACCGGCTCCCGGGGTGACGGACGCGCACGCGGACCTGGCCCACCACGGCGTCGCCCAGCACGGCGTCCGAGCCCCCGGGCCGATCACGGCGAGGCCGGGACGAGCGAGTCCGCCCGACGGGACTGACGGGATGTAACGGGTCGCGCCCTGCCCGCCGCACGCCGACCGCCGCACCCCACCCCGGCCACACCCAAGCGGTCGCAGCCCCACCACCGGCCTCCCTGCCGCAGCCCGCACAGCACGAGGGCGGGCACGCGGAATCCCCGCGTGCCCGCCCTCGTACCGGAACTGCTCGATAACCGCTCGGTCAGACGTTGACGCCGAAGTCCTGCGCGATGCCGCGCAGGCCGGAGGCGTAGCCCTGGCCCACGGCGCGGAACTTCCACTCCGCACCGTTGCGGTACAGCTCGCCGAAGACCATCGCGGTCTCGGTGGAGGCGTCCTCGGTGAGGTCGTAGCGGGCCAGCTCGACGTTGTCGGCCTGGTTCACGACGCGGATGAAGGCGTTGCGGACCTGGCCGAAGCTCTGCTGGCGGGACTCGGCCTCGTGGATCGAGACCGGGAACACGACCTTGTCCACCTCGGCGGGCACGCCGGCGAGGTTCACCTTGATGGCCTCGTCGTCGCCCTCGCCCTCACCGGTGAGGTTGTCACCGGTGTGCTCGACCGAGCCGTCGGGGCTCTTGAGGTTGTTGAAGAAGACGAAATTCTGGTCCGACGTCACCTTGCTGTTCACATCGACCAGCAGGGCGCTCGCGTCGAGGTCGAAGTCGGTGCCGGTGGTGCTGCGCGCGTCCCAGCCCAGACCGACGAGGACCGCGGTCAGACCGGGCGCCTCCTTGGTCAGCGAGACATTGCCGCCCTTGGCGAGGCTGACGCCCATGAAAATCCCCTGCTCAATCCGGCGCGGGCCACACCATTTGACGATTCCTTTGCCCTGCTGGGGCAACGTGCGCCGATCGCCTCAGGTTCCCGGAACGGGATCATTGCTTCTGGGAACCGGGTCATTCACCCGCGTGGAGCCCACGATCCACCGGAACACGCCGCCGTCCGGGCGACA
This sequence comes from Streptomyces sp. H27-D2, assembly GCF_035828615.1. Taxonomy (NCBI): domain Bacteria; kingdom Bacillati; phylum Actinomycetota; class Actinomycetes; order Kitasatosporales; family Streptomycetaceae; genus Streptomyces; species Streptomyces sp. H27-D2. Next base: position 13,724 of record NZ_JAYMZR010000104.1, read on the forward strand.
CGGCACCACTTGTCTTTCTTTATGTCGCCCTTACGGGTGATTCTTTGGATCAGCTGCATGGCCACCACCGGCCGACGGGTAGTGCGCCAGGGTCGGAAAAGTGGCTGGGACGCCGCACGGCGCCGTCCCTGGGCGATGGAAACGGAATCATGACGCTCTCAACTCCCGTATTGTCCTGCCCGTTTCAGCATACTGATGCACTGGAATTCGACCCGCTGCTCGACCGGCTGCGCGTCGAGGCGCCCATCGCGCGCATCCGGATGCCCTTCGGCGAGGGCGACGCGTGGCTCGTCACCAGCCACCAGGACGTCCGCACCGTCACGACGGACCGCAGGTTCAGCCGGGCCGCAGTCATCGGTCAGGACTTCCCGCGGATGACCCCGGACCCGATCGCGCAGTCCGAGTCGATCAACCTCATGGACCCGCCGGCGCACAGCAGGCTGCGCCGCCTGGTGGCGAAGGGCTTCAACAACCGGCACGTCGAGCAGATGCGGCCGAAGACGCAGCGGATCGTCGACGCGATGCTGGACGAGATGACCGAGCACGGCGGCCCGGCCGACGCGGTGGAGTTCCTGGCGGCACGGCTGCCGCTGATGACCATCTGCGAGATGCTCGCCGTCCCCGAGGACGACCGGCCCCGACTGCGGCGTTGGGCCATGGCGATGATGTCCACCGGCACCCGGGACCGGGAGGCCGCCGCCGAGGGCAAGGCCGGACTCCGCGCGTACTTCGCCGAGCTGACCGCGCTGCGCCGCCGCGAGCCCGGCGACGACCTGCTGAGCACCTTGGCGCAGGCCAGGGTGGGCGAGGAGTTCCTCGACGAGCAGGAGGTCGCCGTCATGGGCATGCTGCTGCTGGTCACCGGCCACGACACCAGCACCTACGAGATCAGCAACATCGTCTACACCCTGCTGACCCGCCCCGACCAGCTCGCCAAGCTGCGCGCCAGGCCCGAGCGGCTCCCCCAGGCCATCGAGGAACTGCTGCGCTTCATCCCGTTCCGGCAGGGCGTGGGCATCCCCCGGATCGCCACCGAGGACGTGGAGATCGGCGGGCTGACCGTCCGTGCGGGCGAGACCGTCCACGTCTCCTACCTCACCGCCAACCGCGACGAAGACGTCTTCGAGCGGCCGGAGGAGCTGGACCTGGACCGGGAGGCCGCCGCCTCCCACATGACCTTCGGCTACGGCACCCACCACTGCCTCGGCGCGCACCTCGCGCGGATGGAACTCCAGGTCGCCATCGGCACGCTGTTCACCCGGTTCCCCGAACTGCGGCTGGCCGTCCCCCTGGACCAGGTGCGGTGGGACAACGGCTCGATCTGGCGCTACCCGCAGGCCCTGCCCGTCTCCTGGTGACCCTTTCGACTCCCCGCACGCGCCCGCTCCCCGTGAGCGTCCACCGCGGCGGGCCCGTGACATGGAGGAAGTTGCCATGGCGACACTGTGCAGGCCGGCCATTGGCGTTCCCGAGAACGTCATCACGATGGAGGAGACCCTGGATCTGGCGCGCACCCTGCACGCCGACCACCCCCAACTCGGCCTCGCCCTGCGGCTGATCGGCAACACCGGGGTCCGCACCCGGCGGCTGGTCCGCCCCATCGAGGAGACGCTGCGGCATCCCGGATTCGCCGCCCGCAACCAAACGTACGAGCAGGAGGCCAAGGCGCGGGTGCCCGAGGTGATCCGGCGCGCCGTGGCCAACGCCGAGCTGACCGTCCGGGACGTCGACGTCATCATCTATGTGTCGTGCACCGGCTTCATGATGCCGTCCATGACCGCGTGGCTGATCAACTCGATGGGCTTCCGCTCCGACACCCGGCAGCTGCCCATCGCGCAGCTCGGCTGCGCGGCCGGGGGCGCGGCGATCAACCGGGCGCACGACTTCTGCACGGCCTATCCGCAGGCCAACGTCCTCATCGTGTCCTGCGAGTTCTGCTCACTGTGCTACCAGCCCACCGACCTCGGCGTCGGCTCGCTGCTGTCCAACGGCCTGTTCGGCGACGCCATCGCGGCCGCCGTGGTCCGCGGCCAGGGCGGCACCGGCATCCGGATCGAGCGCAACGGCTCCCACCTGGTGCCGGACACCGAGGACTGGATCTCCTACGGGGTCCGGGACACAGGGTTCCACTTCCTGCTCGACAAGCGGGTGCCGGGAACGATGTCCATGCTCGCCCCGGCGCTGCGCGAACTCGCCGAGCAGCACGCGTGGGACGTGGGCAGCCTGGACTTCTACATCGTGCACGCCGGCGGCCCGCGCATCCTGGACGACCTGTGCCAGTTCCTCAACCTGGATCCGGCCGCCTTCCGGTTCAGCCGGGCCACGCTGACCGAACGGGGCAATATCGCCAGCGCCGTCGTCTTCGACGCCCTGGACCGACTGTTCGAGGAAGGCGCGGCCGTCGACTCCCAGCGCGGGCTGATCGCCGGGTTCGGTCCTGGCATCACCGCCGAGATCACCCTCGGCCGCTGGGTGTCGGGGGAGCCGGCCCCGCTCAGGGATCTCGACGAGGCGGCGGTCCAGCCGGCCTGACCGGGCCGCCGGTCGCCGGTCGCCGGGGACCGGCGGCGCGGCCGGTCGGGCGTTGGGCCGTGCGGGCGAGGAATTCCCGAACATTCCATCAGGAGCGCCGCGTGAACCGTGTTTTGAATACTTTCGCACTATTCTGATCCGGTATGCACCCTCAGCGGGTGCGTACCGGAAGGAGTAGCCATGCCCCACCCCCGGAGGATGGTGGCCGCCTGCATCGGAGCGGTCGCCGCAGGATCTCTCGTCGCCGGTGGGGCCATAGCGACCGCGGGCACGAGCGGGGCGGGCGGCGCCCTCGCCGACGCGCGTGCGGCGGGCCCGGCACGCTTGGCGGGGCCGTCGGCCCCTGTCGCGCCGACGGCCTCGCCGAGCGTGCCGGTAGCGGAGGGCTCCCCGCCGGCCGCCCCTGAACCGGCCCACGACGCCCCCTGGGGCGCCTTCCTCGGCTCCGGGCCCGAGGGCGTGACGCGGATGACGGCCATGCAGAGCTGGCTCGGCGGCGCGCGGATGCGCGTGGGGCACACCTACCTGCCGGGCAACCACTGGTCCGACATCGAGGGCGCCCCCGAACTCCTGCGGCCGTGGGCGCGGTGGCGACGGGCCGCCGCCGACCGGCTGTTCGTACTGAACGTGCCGATGCTGGAGCGCAACGAGGGGCGCGTGCCGGACCGCGAGGTCGGCGAACTCCTCAAGACGGGCGCCAGCGGCGCCTACGACCAGCACTTCCGCACCCTGGCGAGCCGGCTGGTCGAGCACGGGGTGCCGGAGACGGTCGTGGTGCTCGGCTGGGAGATGAACGGCATCACTTACACCAGCCGCTGCGCGCCGAACCCGCAGGCGTGGAAGCAGTACTGGAAGCGGATCGTCACCACCATGCGCTCGGTGCCGGGCCAGAAGTTCCGTTTCGACTTCGCGCCGAACCGCGGCCGGGACGCGATCGGCTGGACGGAGTGCTATCCGGGCGACGACGTGGTCGACATCATCGGCATGGACTCCTACGACCAGCCGCCGGGCCACACCTTCGAGGAGCAGATCAAGCAGCCGTTCGGGCTCCAGGCGCAGGTCGATTTCGCCGCCGCGCACCGGAAATCCATCTCGTACCCGGAGTGGGGCCTGTTCCGCCACGGCGACAACTCCGCGTACATGCACGGCATGCTGGACTGGTTCAAGCGCCATCCGCCGGTCTACCAGACCATCACGGACTACTGCCCGCACGGGGTGTGGAAGTGCGGCCAGAACCCCGCGGCCTCGAAGGTCTTCCGCGCCTCGAAGTCCGCCCAGCCGGAGCCGGCGAAGCCGCAGCCCCAGCCGGTCGAGCCGCAGCCCCAGCCCGTACCGCCGGAGCCCGTGAAGCCCCAGCCGAAGCCCGAGCCGCCGCCGCAACAGCAGCAACCCGCCTGCGACGAACTGGATCTGGGCCCCTGGATCGAGTGGCTCACCGGCCGGCGTCACGTATGCGTCCGCATCCCCTGGGGCAGATTCGGCTCCTGACCGACGCGGGACGCCGACGCGGAGCGCCGGCGCGGGACGCCGACGCGGGACGCCGACGGCAGGCGGGCCGCCGGCTCAGCAGCCGGTGACCCGCCTGCCGATGGTGTGGCCCGCCGCTGCTACTTCTCCGCTCCGGGCGCGCGCCAGCGCTTCAGCCGGGAGCACCAGGCGAGCAGGGCGGGCAGTCGCGTTCGGGCCGCCCTGGCCAGCCGGACCCGGCCGGTCGCGCGGGCGGCGTACAGGCTCAGGGCCGGCGCGAGGCCGCGCCTGGCCAGCAGGAACCGCCCGTTGGTGACGGTCACCGGCTGCCAGCGCTGCTTGTACGACTCGGCTCCGCGCAGCAGGCTCAGTACGCTGCGGCCGGTCTCGCTCGCGTGCGTGGCTTCCCGGCGCAGCAGCATGGTCGCGATGTCCGCCTTGGCCCGCAGGTCGGGGTGGGCGCCGTAGAGGTAGCCGCCCGCCAGGTCGGCGGACATCAGGGTCACGTCCGTGGCCAATACCCGGTCGTCGAGCCGGAATTCGGTGAGCAGGGTGTCCCCGGTGCCGACCATCTGCCGGGTGGCGCGGGCCAGGTGCTCGGCGAAGCGCGGTTTGAGGTGTTCGGGGGTGACGCCGCGTCCCCGCCACTGGAGGCCGTGCAGTCTCAGCAGGTTGGCCACCGCGGCCGGCACCTCGTGCTCGGGCACCATGCGGTGCTCGATGCCCAGCGCGTCGAGCTTGCGCAGCTTGTCGCGGGTGCGCCGGGCGCTGGGCGCGGACAGCCGGTTGACGAGGTCGTCCATGGACGCGCCGGGCAGTTCCAGGCACACCGAGTCGGTCAGTCTGCGGCGCGGGCCGGTCCAGCGCCGGAAGATCTGTTCGGCCGCGCCTCCGGGGCGTACCTCGCTCAGGTCGACCACCGCGGTGCGGGCCGCGCGGCGCAGGCCGCGGGTGAGCGCGTCGGCGGCGGAGTGCTCGCAGGCGTCGTCCAGCAGCACATCGCGGAAGTCCGAGATGTCGCCGCCCAGCGGCACCAGCGTCGGCAGCGGCCGGCGGACGAGCATCAGCGGGGCGACGGCGACGAGCCGCGCGCCCTGGTGCACCAGCACCAGCCGCAGCCGGCCCGGCCGTCCGTAGGACAGCCACCAGGAGTGCAGCCAGGCGTGGCTCTGGAACGGCGTGGCGGTGCGGCAGTGCCGGTAGAGCTCGGTCCACTGCGGTGCGAGCGCCGCGAAGCGGTCGGGGTCGCGGCAGAGCGTGACGGACAGGCCGGTCGGTTCGGGCTGAACCGGTGTCACCGTGCGCCTCCGTTCACCTTCTGCGGGGCCGGCCGCCGGTGGGGGTCGCCGTCCGCGGGCCGGGGCTCGCTCCGGTCCGTGCCGGGGGCGGCGGCCGGTCCGGAGGTCTCCCGGCGGGCGGCCGGGCGTACGAGGAGGACGAGGCAGCCGATCAGGCCGCCCGCGCAGGCTCCGACGGCGGTGGCGATCAGCGCGGAGGGCGAGCTGGGAGCGGTCGGGGCGAGCGCCTTCGAGAACACGGTGAGCTTGACGCCGGTGGTCTTCGAGGACGCGTTGGCGTTCCGGGTCAGCGCGCGCGCCACCTCGTTGGCGATGGTCGCCGCCCGTCCCGCCCGCGCGTCGGTGCCGCTGATCTCGACCATGGGCGCGTCCGGGGAGGTCACCGCCTGGACGCCGGCCCTGAGCGTGTCCGCCGGGATTCTCACGGCTCGCTGGGCGTCGCTGAGCACCGCGCCGCCGGTGACGACCCGGCCGTAGGCGTGCGCGAAGCCGAGGGCGGTCGCGGGGTCCGTCGACTTGGTGGGGGCCACCACCACGAAGCTGGTCGCGGTGTACTTCGCGGGCGTGAGCAGCCCGTAGGCCGCGCCCAGCAGGGCGCCCAGCACGGCGCACGCGAGCAGCGGCCACCAGCCGGGTACCCGCCCGCGCGGCGAGCGCGCGCGCTCCGGGGGGCGGGGGGCCGCCGGTTCGGCGGGGGCGGCAGGCTCAGCGGGTTCCGCGGGGCGGGACGTCGAGGGCTCTGCCGGGACGGTGTCGGTCAGGACGGTGTCGGTCAGGACGGTGTCGGTCATGTCGACGGTCACCTTTTCGGGTCGGGCACGGCGATGGCGTGGTCGTGCGGGGTGTACGGGTCGCGGGGGGGGGGGGGGGCCGGGGCGGGGGGACGGGTCCGGGTGCGGCGGGCGGCGGTGCGTTCGTAGAGGGCCATGAGCCGGTCGGCGCTGCGGGCGATGTCGTAGCGCCGGACGGCCGCGGGCACCGGCAGCCGCCCCTGTCCGGCCGCCGCCAGCTCGCGCAGTGCGTCGGTGAGAGCGGCCGGGTCGAGGGCGACGCGGCGGGCGCCGGGGGCGTCGGCGCCGGGCAGTTCGTCGAGCGCCGGGCAGGTGACGTGGAGTACCGGCAGTCCGGCGGCGAGCGCCTCGATGACGGCGAGCCCGAATGCCTCCTCCTCGGAGGGGGAGACCAGGACGTCCATGGCGGCCAGCAGGCCGGGGATCTCCGCCGGGCCGTCGGACATCGCCGCGACCGCCCCGTCCCGCTCCCCCAGCAGCTGGACCCGGTCCGCCACGCCGAGGCGGTCCGCCAGCGCCCGCAGCGCGGCCCGTTCGGGGCCGTCGCCGACGAGCAGCAGCCGGGCGCTGGGCAGCCCCGCGACCGCCCGCAGCAGCACGTCGAAGCGTTTGCCGGGCACCAGCCGGCCGACTCCCCCGACCACGAAGGCCCGTTCGGGCAGCCCGAGCCGGGTTCTGGCGGCCGTCCTGGCCGCCGGGTCGAAGCGGAAGTTCCGGGCGTCGATGCCGTTCGGCACCAGGTGGATGCGGCCGCTGGGCACGCCCCAGGCCCGCAGCCGGTCGGCGACGGTGGCCGAGACGGCGACGGTGCCGGAGCCGAGCCGTTCGGTGGCCAGGTAGAGGGCGCGGGTGCCGGGGGTGAGCGGCCGGCCCTCGATCCGGGTCTCGCCCAGCGAGTGTTCGGTGGCGAGCACGGCGCGCACGCCCGCCAGCCGGGCGGCGGTCCGGCCGAAGACGCAGGCGCGGTAGAGGTGCGTGTGCACCAGGTCGTAGCGGCCGCTGCGGATCGTGCGGACCAGCCGGGGCAGCGCGCTCAGGTCGCGGTTGCCGCCCATCTTCAGGTGGTCGACGCGGATGCCGTCCGAGCGGATGCCGTGCGCGACCGCGCCGGGGTTGGTGAGTGTGACGACGTCGCAGCGCGCGGGCAAGTGGCGTAGCAGCAGCCGGAGTTGCTGCTCCGCGCCGCCCGCGGCGAGCCCGGTGATGATGTGCAGCACCCTCATCGGCCGGCTCCGGTGAGCTGTCCGGCGGCGGACGGGGCGGCGGGCCCGCGGCGGCGGACGGGGTGCAGCAGCCGCTTGGCGCTCATCCGCCAGAAAGTGTCCTGGTCGCCGATGCGGGTGCGGGGCAGCGCGTACCGGCCGGCGAGCGCGGGGGCGATGGCGCACGCGTAGGAGTACCCGGCGGCGCGGACCGCGTCGACGGCTCGCCGGTCGACGTCCCCGTAGGCGTAGCAGTACCCCTCGACCGGCCGGCCGGTGATCTCGCGCAGCGACTCGCGGCTGCGCGCGGTCTCTTCGAGCAGCACCGGGCCGGCCGCCGAGGGCAGCGAGACGTGCCGCATGCCGTGGGAGCCGATCTCCATCCCGGCGTCGGCCGCGTCGCGGATGCCGGCCGCGCACAGCAGGGGTTTGCGCGGGCCCAGCGGATCCCACGCGTTGTCGCCGCCGAGCCGGCCCGGCAGTACGAACACGGTCGCGGTGAAGCCGCGTTCCTGGAGCAGCGGGAGGGCGTGCTCGGTGAAGTCGGCGTAGCCGTCGTCGAAGGTGAGGCCGACGAGTCCGCTGCCGCGGCCGGCGGCGCGTTCGCTCAGCAGTTCGCCGACGCCGACACCGCGCATGCCGCGGTGGCCGAGCCAGTCCAGTTGTCTGCGCAGCCGGTCCGGCGTGACGGTGATCAGGTAGGGGTCCTGTGCGTAGTCGGTCACGGAGTGGTACATCAGCACCCAGGGTTCAGCGGCCATGGCAGAGCTTTCGTTTGACGGAGGAGATCAGCAACGGGACTTCCGGGGCCCGTACGAAGCACGCCACCGCGGTGAAGGCCAGCGGGATGACCAGGCACCCCGCCGCGGCGGCGGCCAGCGCGGACGAGGTGAGGGCGGCGAGGGACCAGCCGGCCGCCGCCGCGAGCGCGGCGGCGACCGCGAGCCGGCCGAGGCCGAGAGCCACCGCGCGCACGTCGACGGCGATCGACTGCGGGCCCAGGCCGCGCAGCAGGAGCAGCGCGGTCACGCTGATGCCGACGGCGTTGGCCGCCGCGATGCCGTAGACGCCCCAGCAGGGGGCCGCGAGCGCCCCGGCGGCGACGGTGATCAGCAGTCCGAGGGCCATCGCGGCGGCCGGGTACCAGGTGGGGCGCGCGCCGGAGAAGTAGGGGCGGACCAGCGCGCTCGCGAGGCTGTGGCCGAGCAGTCCCAGGGCGTAGACCCGCATGACGGAGGCAGTCGCGGCGGTGTCGGCGGTGTCGAACGCGCCGCGCTGGAAGAGCAGTTGGATGAGCTGGGGCGCGTACGCGACGACGTAGGCGGTCCCCATCAGCACCACCAGGCCCGCCAGCGCCAGATCGCGTTCGACCCGGCGGCGGGCCAGGTCGGCCTGCCCGTCGGCCATCGCGCGCACCACTATCGGGAAGGTCACGGTGCAGATCATCAGCGAGAGGACCATGGGCATCTGCGCGACCTTCTGCGCGTAGTTCAGATGTGAGATGGCTCCGGACGGCAGCGACGAGGCGAGGAACCGCTCGACCAGTACCTGCGCCTGCCGGGACACCGCGAAGATCACGACGGGCGCGAGCACGGCGAGGCTGGTGGGCAGCACGGAGCTGTGCGCCCGGACGCGGCGGGTCCTGGGCCGGTCGGCGGCGCGGGCGGCGGTCCGGGTCGCGGCTCGGGTCGCGGTCCGGGTCGCGCCCCGGGTCACCGCCCGCGCGCGGCGGCGCGGGCGGAAGTCGCGGGCCGGCAGGTGCCGCAGGAACGCCGGCAGTTGCACCAGGACCATCAGCGCGCTGCCCACCGCGACGCCGAACGCGGCGGCGCGCACGCCCCAGAACGCGTGCAGCACCAGCATGGTCGCGAGGATGCCGAGGTTGTACATGACGTAGATCGCGGCGGGCGGCACGAAGCGCTGGTGGGCGCGGAGCGCGGCGCTGAAGTATCCGGCGATGCCGAAGGTCAGGATCGTGACGGCGGTGAGGCGCGTGCACTGCACCGCGAGCCGGGGGTCCGGCAGGCCGGGGGCCAGGAGCCGTACGACCAGCGGGGCGGCGGCGGCCAGCAGCGCCGCGCAGCAGGCCAGCGCGATGAACAGCCGGGGTCCGGTGGTCGCCAGCAGCCGGCCGACCGGGTCGGGCAGGCCGTCGGCGTCCGGCCCGTCGAGCGCCCGCGCGGCCCGCCGGGAGAGCGCCAGGCTGAACGCCGGGATCATCACCAGGGCCATGGCGTCCTCGATGAGCAGGGTCGACGCCATCTCCGGGACCGTCCAGGCCACCAGGAAGGCGTCGGTGTCCGCGCCCGCGCCGAACAGGCGCGCGATCATCTGGTCCCGCGCGAGGCCGAAGACGGAACTGGCCACGGTCAGCACGGCGGTCACCGCCGCCGCCCGCGCGATGAACCGCTCGGGGCCGGAGGCGGGCGCCCGCACCGCGGCCCCGGCCCCGGCCCCGGCCGGCTGCGGCGGGGCGGTGGCCGGCTCTCTCAGCGGGGGCGCGTCGCTCCTCGGCGGTCCGCTCCGGCGGCGGGGAGGGCGGCGGAGTCGTGGGCGGGGGCGGGGGGGGGGGCGGGGTC
>NZ_JAYMZR010000105.1:0-22699 GCF_035828615.1 Streptomyces sp. H27-D2
CGGTTCCTGGGCCTGCACCCCGGGCCCGACACCTCGCTGCCCGCCGCGGCCGGCCTGGCCGGCGTGCCCCTCGCGCGCGCCCGCGCCCTGCTGGCCGAGCTGACCCGCGGCCACCTGCTCACCGAGCACGTCCCGGGCCGGTACGCCTTCCACGACCTGCTGCGCGCCTACGCGACGGAACTGGTCCAGGCCGAAGACGCCGCCGGCTCCGACGCCGGGCCCGGCACCGACCAGCAGCGGGCGACGCGGCGGATGTTCGACCACTACCTGCACACCGCCCACACCGCCGACACGCTGCTGACCCCCCAGGTCAACCCGTTCGCCCTGCCCCCCGCCCGGCCGGGCGCCGCTCCCGAGGAACCGGCCGACAGCCGGCAGTCGCTGGCCTGGTTCACCGCCGAGCACCCCGTCCTGCTGGCCGCCGTCGAGCAGGCCCCCGCGGCCGGCCTCGACACCCACGCCTGGCAGCTCGCCGCGACCCTCACCACCTTCCTCGACCGGCAGGGGTACTGGCGGGCGCTGGCCGCCGCCCAGAGCACCGCCCTGGACGCCGCACGGCGCCAGGGCGACAGGACCGGCCAGGCGTACGCCCACCGGAGTCTCGGACTCGCCCAGGACCGGCTGGACCGCCCCGAGGACGCCCGCACCCACTACGCGCTCGCGCTGGACCTGTTCGGCGAACTCGGCAGCAGCGCCGGTCAGGCGCGCACCCACCAGCACCTGGCCCGGATGTCCGGGGCGCAGGGCCGCCACCAGGAAGCCCTCGACCACGCCCACCACAGCCTCAAGCACTACCGGGCGGCCGACGACCGGGCCGGGCAGTCCGCGGCCCTCAACCATATCGGCTGGCTGCACGCCCAACTCGGCGACCACCAGCGGGCCCTCACCCACTGCCGGCAGGCCCTCGCGCTGGCTGAGGAGACCCGTGACCTCAACGGCCAGGCCCACATCCGGGACAGCCTCGGCTACATCCACCACCATCTCGGCCGGCACCGACAGGCTGTCGACTGCTATCAGCAAGCCATCGGCCTGTTCCGCACATCCGGCGACCGGCACAGCGAGGCCGCCGGCCTGGTCTGCCTCGGCGACGCCCACCACACCGCCGCCGACGCCGAAGCGGCCCACGACGCCTGGACCCGGGCGCTGACCCTCACCGGCGAACTCGGCCTGCCGGACACCGACCCGCTCCGCGCGAAGATCCTCCAGCACCTCGACCCGGATCCGGCCGATGTCACGCTCCCCGCCCCGATCTGACCCGGCGCCCTCTCCGGGGCCGCGCGGCCGGCGCTCCGTTCCGCTGAGCGGAACAGCCCGCGACAGACCTCTCCCGGCGGAACACGCTGTCCACCAGCAGTCCGGTCTCACGGGGGGACCGGAGCCGTCGCAGTCGGATGCGGCCCGGTCGCACCTGCACCCGCGCTCCCAGCCGCATCCGCAGCCTGCCGCACGCTCAAGGAGAGAGCCATGACGTTGTCGGCCACCGGCGGAACGAACGGTCGCCCGGCTCGGCCGCACCCGAACGCGGCCGCCTACCGGCACGACCCGTTGGCGTATCTGGCCGCGGAGTTCGACGACGCCCAGGACGTATGGCGGTACGCGTCGAACCGGGTGTGCGTGGCCGGCCCCGCTGCCGCTCGCGAGGTGATGGGGAACCGGCGGGGCACGTTCGCCGAGACCTCCGACTTCTTCCACACCCGCGACGGTGTCTTCGGCCCCCGAGCCGCGCAGATCGAGATCGGTCGCGCGGCACGCGCCCTGGTACGCCGCCGACTCGACGCCGGCCGGGCCGACTTGCCCCGTCTGGTCGGCGATCGGCTCGCGCCCACGAGCTCATGGCCGGACGCGGGCAACCTGTTGGTCCGCGAGCACCTGCGGGAGGTGCTGCTGTGCCGGGACGCGCCGGAGCGGCTGCACGAAGCCGTCGACGGCATCATCGCCCGCGCGGTGCTGGCGGGCGCGCGCCGGCGTCATTCGGCGATGTCGCGGCTCCGGTTCCGCCGCCGGGCGACGCACGTCCTGATCCGGGAGATCCGGGCCCGCCGGAGCGCCGGCGTGAGCCTCGGCGTCGGCGAGCCGCGCGACCTGCTCGACGTTGTGGTCGCCGGGGCCGGCCCGTCGGCGGAGCCCGCCGATCTGGCCGAGGTCTACCTGTCGTTCCTGTTCGCCACGGTCGGCTCGATCGGCTTCGCCCTCGGCTGGTCGGTCCACCTCCTCGGCACGCACCCTCGCACCGACGGCGACGAGCCCGGGTGGATCGCCCGCGAGGCGATGCGGCTCTGGCCGGTCGCCTGGCTGTTCAGCCGTACGCCGAGCCGGGCGCATGACCTGGCCGGCGTCACGGTCGGCCCGCGGGACGAGGTGAACGTGTGCTCCTACCTCGTGCACCGCCACCCGCGGCACTGGGACCGCCCGGACGAGTTCGTGCCGAGCCGCTGGGCGGAATCCGTCCACGATCCGGCCTTCATACCGTTCGGGTTCGGGCCGCACACCTGCGCCGGCGCGACCGTGACGATGGCTCTGCTGGAAGACCTGATCCGCGTCATCACGCGCGACTGGCACCTGTCGGTCACCGACGGCGGCGACGGACCACACCTGGGCCCCGCGCTGGCGCCGCCGCGATTCACCGCGGAACTGCACGCCCGCGTCGACTCCACCGAGAGGAGGTGAACACCATGAGGAAGCTCTACCGCTCGGTCAAGTCGACCCTCAACATCCGGTTCGGCTACGCCACGAACCACCCCTGGTACCTCTACCACCACATCTGATCGGTACACGCGGGGAGCCGCCCGGCGGCGGCTCCCCGTACAGCGCGGTTCACCGTGGTTCACCGCGAGAGGCGACGCCATGACCAGTCCGCACCACCCCACCGACTTCCTGCACGACCTGCGGCTGCGCAGCGCGGCCGAAGGCGGCGTCTTCTGGATCGACGACGATCAGCTCGCCGTCTTCGAGCCGAACGCGGCACGCCGGGTCAGCGGTGCGAACTGGCAGCGTCTGGTGATGCACGACCGCCTCGTCGACATGATCCGGCGACGCCCCAGCACACCGGTGCGGTGGTCCCGTGTACGCACCGCGTGGCTCACCCAGTTGCACAGGCTCACCACCGGCGAGCACAACGCCAAGCTGATCACCCGGATGGAACAGATCATCGACGCGCGGCTCGGCGAGGACGTCGACCTCGTCATGCTCGCGCAGGACGTCGCCGTGCGGTCCATGCTGCCGGTCGCGCTCTCAGGTCTCACCCCGCGCGAGGCCGCGCAGATCGGCCGGGACCTCGACCAGAAGCTGATCCGCCTGATCGACCGTCACCCGGGCGACGGGCTGCGGCATCACCTGCGTTTCGTCGCCGTCCAGATCCGGGCCGGCCTCGTCGTACGACGGGTGCTGCGCGAACGCGCGTCCGGCCGCCGCGCCCGCGAGCTGGACCTCGCCGATCCGGTGGTCGACATGCTCCCGGAGCTCGGCATGGACCGCGCGCTCGACGTGGTCACCTCGGTGCTCACCGCGATCGGCGGACCGCCCGGCGCCGCGGCCGCGAGCACGCTGTACGAGTTCGCCCGCAACCCGGAGTGGGCGCGGCGGCTCGGCGCCGAGCTGCGGGGCGTGGACCCGGCCGACTTCTGCGCCGCGCCGACGAAGGCGGCACCGGTCACCCACCGGTTCGTCAAGGAGGTGCTGCGCATGTGGAGCCCGCCGCTGCTGCTCGTGCGGCGCTCCCGGCTCTCGTTCGACCTCGGCACCACCCGGTTGGAGAAGGGGCGCGGGTACATGCTGAGCCCGCACATGATCCATCGCGATCACCGCTTCTGGCAGCAGGCCGACACCTTCGACCCGGACCGCTTCCTGCCCGGCGCGCCGCACGGGCCGGTCGGCCGGGGGTACTACGTACCGTTCGGCTGGGCGCCGAAGAAGTGCGTCGGCGCCGACATCGGCACGACCCAACTGATGGCGCTGTGCTACCTCATGTGCACCCGCTACCGCCTCACCGTGCCGGACGCCGAGAAGATCACCATGGTGTACCGCTTCGCACCCGTGCCGCAGAAGTTCCGCGGCCGGCTCGCCTTCGCATGAACCGCCGGTCCGCGCGTGAAGACCTGGATGACTTCCCGCGATCCCGGCTACGCCGCTTCATGGGCTGATGACTCAAGGACGGGGCGGCGCGCCTGGTCTCGTGAACGGAACAGGCACGCCATCATCCTCGCGGGGTCAAGGCAGCATCGTCCTCGGCCGACTATCCGCAGTCAGCCACCCGCACACCGCAGATCAACATCTACTTGACACCCCCGACCCGAGGAGTCGGCTCCGGCTATCCGAGTTCGAGAGTGGTGCCGGCGAAGACGCGCTCCGCCCGGGTCTCGGGGGCCGGTCCGGTGTACATGCGCACGGTGTGGAACTGTGCCGCGAGCCCGCGGGCCGTGACGAGAGCGCTCGCCGTCTTCAGCGGCTCGGGGACGTCGAGGGAGACCTCGCTGTCCGGGCCGATGTGCGCGGTGAGGCTGTCGAAGAGCGCTTCGGCGTCCGCGGGCGTGTCGGCGAACAGGGGGCCGATGCGATAGCCGTCGCCGGCTGGCCGGATCACGCCGTAACCGGCGATCCGGCCATCGCTCAGCCGGGCGTACGCGATTCGGCCGGCAGCTGTCAGCCAGCGGCTCACGAAGGCGCGCCGGTCGGCGGGGAAGCATCCGCGGTCGTACGCGGCGACGGCGTCCAGGTGCTCCTCAGTGACAGCCACGGTCCCCGCGGCCACGGTGCCTGACCGCTCGGGGCGCCCGGCGTAACGGATGGTGTCGTGGGCCGGGGCAAACCCGGACTTCTGGTAGTTGGCCTGCTGGGCAGGCATCCCATCGAGGCCGACGGTGCGGGCTCCGGCGTGAGGGAAGGCCACCTGCCAGGTCGCAAAGCCGAAGCCCCGCCCCCGGAAGCCGGGATGGACCAGGTAGTGGCCCAAAAAGGCGTACTGATCCGAGTAGTTGACAATCGAGACTGCCGAGACCGGACGAGTGCCGATGCGGCCGATGAAAAAGCCCGCGGGGTCGGTGGGGTGGAAGCAGGCCACATCACCGTTGCCGACGTTCCACCCCTCTCCGTTGGCCCACTCTGCTACCTGGTACCAGTCCTCCAACGTGGCGTTGGTGACGGTGAGTTCGCCCGGTCCGGCCGTCGCGACCGATGTCGGGTCCTGGCTGTCGGAACGTGGCAGTGGGGCTTCGCCGAAGTGGTTCATATGCGCGGTGCATCCCTTCTGTGGCTGCCGGCTCGTCAGGGCCGCCGTGGCCGACTGGTCCCTGCCGGCTCTCGAACTACGCGGAGGCGTGACGCTGCGTGCGGCTCACAAGCCGAGGGAGCGGCCGATCAGTTCCTTCATTATCTCGGTGGTACCACCGTAGATGGTCTGAACCCGACTGTTGGCCCATTCCTTGGAAATGGGACTTTCCTTCAAGTATCCGTACCCCCCGTACAGTTGCAGACAACGATTCGCGACCTCAACCTGCAACTCGGTGGTCCACCATTTCGCCTTGGCAGCGTCGGCCACCGTGAGCCGCCCGGCGTTGAGTTCGGATATGCAATGGGTGAGGAACACCCGGGCGATTGTCACCTCGGTGTCCAGCGTGGCAAGCAGGAATCGATTGTGCTGGAAACCGCCGATGGGCTGACCGAACGCCTGACGATTGCGCGCATACTCCAGCGCGTCGGCCAGAATCAGCTCAGCTGCTGCGACCGCTACTACAGCTATGCTGAGCCGTTCCCGCGGCAGACCAGCCATCAGATAGGCCATTCCGGCATTCTCTTTGCCGATCAGATTTCTCACCGGGATTCTGCAGTCGTCGAAGAACAGCTCGCACGTGTCGCTAGCGTGCCATCCCAGCTTCTCCATGCGCTTTCCGCGGGTGAATCCGGGCGCTCCCCTCTCGACGACCAGCAGGCTCATCCCTTGAGTGCCGCGCCGAAGTTCGGTCTTGGCCGCTACGAGCACAAGATCGGCGTTCTCACCGTTGGTGATGAAGGTCTTCTGCCCGTTCAGGACGTACGTATCCCCGTCCAGCACGGCGGTGGTACGGATATCGGCGAGGTTTGACCCCGCATCCGGCTCGCTCATGGCGATAGCGGCGATCGACTCACCCGAACACAACCCGGGCAACCAGCGCTTGCGCTGCTCAGACGTGGTTCGTTTCCCCAGATACGACGCGATCACATCATTGTGAGCCACGAAGCCCGGCGCGGTGATCCGGGCCCGGATGAGTTCCTCCGCGAATATTGCGTGGTAGCGGAAGTCCGGCTCCCCGCCACCACCGTATTCGATTGGAACACCCGTACCCAGCACCCCGATTTCGCCAGCCTTGCGCCAGACTTCGCGACCGATGATTCCGTCTTTCTCCCACTGATCGTGGTACGGAACCGCCTCGCGAGCCAGGAACTCGCGACACATCTTCCGGAACTCTTCATGCTGCGACTCGTCCGGGTTGTTCCCCATATCAACGCTCCCCTTCGCTACTCAACGCCTGGCCGCCAGAGTCTCACTCGTGCCCACGGCGGTTGCCCTGTCGCTACGAGATATGTCTTCGCTTACGATGGCGAGGATTTCTCCGGGCTCCTGCACAGGAGCGAAATGGCCACCCGGAATCTCAACCCGACGGCAAGGGGCGCTACTGTGCTCGGACCATTTCCACATCCGTTCAGATGGCACATGCTCGTCTTCCCGCGCGGCGACCAGAGTGAGCGGGAAGTCAACACGAAGAGAACTCTCCTGAGGGAACTGCCGCCGAATTGCGTAGTCCTCACGCAACGGCCTGACGAGGTAGCGGGCCATCGCCTTGTCAGCGAGCAGCTCAGGCGGTGTGCCACCATCCGCGACGATCTTGTCGAGCAGTTCCGCATCAGTGAGCGAGGCCGTTTCGTCAAATGGCTGCAGCCGCGGCGGCAGTGCCGCCGAGAGGATGGCGCGAAGGGGCGACTGTCCCACAGCGCGCGCCACGGCGGCGGCCACGGACAGACTCAGCATCGAGCCGAAACTGTGCCCGAAGGTCGCATAGCCGAGGTGGGGAACCTGCTCCCGGGCCTGGAGCAGGTCAGCGACCACGTGCTCAGTCATTGACTCCACCAGTGCACGGAAGTCGTCGATGTTCGGTTCTCGGATGCGGGTCCCGCGCCCGGGTTGATCAACGCCACAAATCTGCAGTCGGGGCGTTTCCAGAGCCTTCCACGGCCGGTATACCGACGAGGTCGCTCCGGCGTGGGGGAAACAGTAAAGCCGCACCGGCGTCCTTGATGAAGGCTGCAAGGGGTCTACTCCTTCGTACTGCCGGCGATTCTCTCCGCCAGCATGATGGTGGTCAGATTCGTCGGCACACTGGGGATCGATGGGAATACGGATGCGTCGACAATCCGGAGATTCTCGGTCCCGTGAACTCGGCAGTCCTGGTCCACGACCGACATCAGGTCGGCTGCGGGCCCCATCCTGGCCGACCCCACCGCATGCCAGCCGGGGTTCATGATGTTCCGGACGCCGCTTCGTAGGATCTTGTCATTCCCGACCATGGCGTCGGTCCAGAACTGGGTCTGCTCCAACCGGTCGGCGATGTCGGGCGACCGCAGGATGCTCCACGCCTTCCGGACGCCGTGAGTGAGGCGGTCGATGTCCTCGCTTTCGGAACCGAGTCCCAGCTCGATCACAGGTGGGCTATCGGGACCGGCGTCCTCGATGAACACCCGGCCGCGAGAGGCCGGGCGGAGCAGCATGACCGAGATCCCCACCACCATGGGCCAGCCGAGCCGGTCGACAAAGCCCGGAATCGTGCTGCTCACGACGTTGTTCAGCAACCCCACCTGAATATCGACGTCTTCGTCGAACCCACTGGCCATGCGTGCCGCGACCTGGCGCCAAGGGAGGCCCGGCTTGCACACACCGGGCTGGGGCAGGGACCAGATGACGACCGACGGATGGTCGACCAGATTCTCGCCGACTCCGGGCAGGTCCACCACCGGGGTGACGCCCAGGGACAAGCACAGACCGGCGCCCCCGACGCCTGAGCGCATGAGGATGGCCGGCGTACCGATCGCGCCCGCGCTGAGAGTGACCTTCCCGGCTCGCACTGTCGTCAGGCGGTTGTCCCGCACCATCTCGACACCGACCGCACGTTGCCCCTCGAACAGGATCCGTGTCACCCGAGAGCCGGTACGCACCTCCAGGTTCGGACAGTCCCGAGCCGCGGCCAGGTAGGTCGTCGCCGTGTCCATGCGCTCGCCGTCGACCACGTTGGCCGGCACCGGCCCGACTCCGAATTCCTCCCCTGCGTTCAAGTCCGGCAGGTCAGCTACTCCGCCCCTGCCGCATTCCTCCCAGAACGCGATTTCCAGCTCGTGCAGTTGCTCGGGTCCCGGCCTGCGGATGGGAAGCGGGCCGCTCTCACCGTGCTGGCCGCCCGGGAAATCGGAGTCGTTCTCTATTTCCTTGTAGAAGGGGAGTACGTGCTCCCAGGACCAGTCCGGATTGCCGAGCGCCACCCACTCGTCGAAGTCCCTGGGCAGGCCGCGCAGGGCGACGGCTCCGTTCACGGCGGAGGATCCGCCCACGACCTTGCCGAGCTGGTAGGGGAACCGTGTCCAGAGGGCTCGTGACCGTTGTTGCCCGTCAGCCGCGGTCGAGCCGGTCCCGGCGGAACGCCTGGCCCCCATCCGAATGAGGTCGTCCAGCCGGTTGCTGGTACGGAGGTTGGCCCGGTAATCCCAGTTGTACCCGTCCAGAATCAGCTTGCTCGCATCCCGCAGTGGGTTTGCCTCACCGGAGGCCGGCTGCTCATCGCCGGCCTCCAGGAGAAGCACGCGTTGCTCGCTTCGGGACGCGAGGCGACTGGCCATGACCGCTCCGGCGGAGCCGGCCCCGATGACCACGTGGTCCCATTCACCATCGGCTTCGGTCATGCTCCCGGCTCCTTGATCGACAAGATGATCCCGGAGAAGGTCGCAATGGTCGCGTTCATGAACAGGCCCTCTATCACTTCCTGCTCCGCGGCGGAATCGATCCCGAACTCGGAGCGGAGCTGGCCGATGATCCGGACAGCATGCAATGAATCACCGCCGACGTCGAAGAAACCGTCCTCGATTCCGAAGTCGCTGTGACCCAGCAAATCCGACCAGAGCGCGAGGAGCCGCTCTTCGATCTCGTTGCTGGGCGCTACCCGACGGTTGGTCTCATCGCCGTCGTTCCACGGTGTGGGCAGAGCCGCGCGGTCGATCTTCCCATTGGAGGTGAGGGGCAGACTCTCGAGGACGACGTAGTGGCTGGGCAGCATGTAGCTGGGGAGCGAACCCTCCAACGCCCCGCGCAGGATGGGTGGTTCGAGTGCGTCGGCGCCGGTTGCGGCGTTGGGATCGTCGGCCACGAGGTACGCGGTAAGCTGCCGCTGTCCGGTGCCCGGATGAGCTGGCGCGGTGACCAGCGCCTGACGTACACCCGGCTGGCGGCTCAGGCAGGCTTCGATCTCGCCGAGCTCGACCCGATAGCCGTTGATCTTCACCTGGAAATCCTCGCGCCCGAGGATTTCGATGTCACCGCCCGGCAGATATCGTCCCAGATCGCCGGTCTTGTACAGCCGCTCTCCACTACCCGGGTGGACGATGAACCGTTCCGCCGTGCGCACCGGGTCGCCCCAATAGCCGAGCGCGACGCCGACTCCGCCTATGTAGATCCCTCCCGTCACCCCTATGGGGCACGGGTCGAGCCACTCGTTGTAGACCTGGAGAGTCTGGTTGGCGAGCGGCTTGCCGTAGGGGATGCTCGACCATTCCGGTGGTACGTCACCGATCGGGTAACTCACCGACCAGATCGAGCCCTCCGTGGCGCCACCGAGGCTGATCACCTTCATCGCGGGACAGTGCTCGCGGACCTGGTCGGGCAAGTCGACCGGAATCCAGTCTCCGCTCAGCAGGGCCAACCGGAGGCGGCCGTCACGCGGGGAGTCAGCCTCGCCGAGCGACTCGATCCACATCCGCAGCGGCGCAGGCACGCTGTTCCAGATGGTGACGCCGTACCGATCGACGAGATCCGACCAGTGGTCGACATCGTTGCTTCGGCCGGCGGAGGGAATGACGACAGCGCCGCCCGCGCCGAGGACGCCGAAGATGTCGTAGACAGACAGGTCGAAGCCCGTCGGCGCCAGCGCCAGCACACGGTCGTTCTCGTCTACGCCGAACCGTTGATTGATGTCCTGGATCGTGTTGCAGGCGCTCCGGTGCGAGATCATCACACCCTTGGGCTCACCGGTGGACCCTGAAGTGAAGATCACGTACGCGAGGTCTTCGTAATTCTGCCTGCTCTCCAGCGGGTCCGGGCTGCACCGCCGGGTAGCGTCCTCGTCCAGGGTGACGACTTCGACGCCCGGAAGCCACGTCAGCTGGTCGCGCAGATCCGTCTCGGTGACCACCGCCTTCGCCTGACACTGCCGCAGCAAATTCTGGCGTCGTTGCTCCGGCAGCTCCGGGTCGATCGAGACATAAGCCGCGCCCGCGTGAAGGACACCCAACAGAGCAGCGATCTGTCCGGCACCCGGCCGCATCGAAACCGCGATGATCGCGTTCGGCTCCGCGTCACAACAGTCGCGCAGCCGGCGCGCGAGACGGTGTGCGTCTTCGCTCAACTCCCGGTAGGTGAACTCGACCCCGTCGGCGATGACCGCAACCGCGTCCGGCCGGCGCCTGGCCGCTTCCGCCACGAGCTCATGCAACCTGGCAGCCGGAAGATCCATAGCCGTCGCGTTGGCGAGCTGCCGCTCATCCGACTGCGCGAGCGGCAAGGGCACGACCCCACCGGTCTGATCCCACACCGCTGCGTCATCCACCAACCGGTCCAGCAAGGTCCGGTACGCATCGAACATCGCGTCCAGCATGTCCGGCGGGAACAGCTCGTCCACCGCGTTCCAGTTCAGGGTGAGCTTGCCGTCCTCCTCGAAGATCTGGTTCTCCAGCCAGACCTGGGGCGTCTGGCTGGCGCCGTGGACCAGGTCGCCGAACGCACTCAGGGCGTCACCCTTCGTGTCTCCGGCAGCCGCTCCCAGCGTGCTGGAGAACACCACGGGCATCGAAACGCTCCGCCCGTCACCCTGCCGGCGCGTGAGTTCGCGCAGGACCCGGATCCCGCTGAACGTCGAGTGGGCCAGATCCCCGAGCAGTTGGCGCTGCACGCCGGCAGCGCGCTCTTCGAACGTCTCGTCGGCACGGCCCGCGACGGCGAGCAGATTCGGCGACAGGAAGTCGCCCATGATCTGGTCGACCTGCGGGTGCAGCGGCAGCCTGTTGAGCAAGGTGAGCGTCACTGTGAAGTCTTGCCGCTTCGACCAGGCACGGAGTACCTCGCAGTACGACGCGAGCAACAGCACCGACGGGGTGAGACCCCGACGGCCGGCCACGGCAGTGAGGGCGGCCCAGCGCTCCTTGGATATGACCGCGCGACGCCGGACGAAGGTCGGCGGGCCCAGGCGTTCGGGCGCCACGGCGAGCGGAAGGTCGGGGCCCGGGGACAGTTCATCGAGGCGCGAACGCCAGTAGTCGGCCGCCCCCGTGCCGAGGGGATCGGCCTGCAGTCCCTGCTCCGCCAGTACGTAATCGCGAAACGACAGTTCGAGCGGTGCCGGTGACCAGGTCGGATCGTCGTAGTAGCGCCGCCACTCATTCAACATGAGCAAGAGACTGCGGACGTCGACGAACAGCAGATCCAGGCTGAGGTGCAGGCGAACGCGGTCCTCGTCCAGAAGCGTGGCGCGTATGTCGAACAATGGCCACTGGTCGGTAGGGAGAACCTGGTCGCCGAGTTCGCTCCGGACCTGCTCTATCGCCGCCGACTGCGCGGCGGGAGACTCGCCCCGCAGGTCCGTGGCAGCGATCCGATACGGAGGAACATGATCGAGGATCCGCTGCTCGCCGTCGGTCTCAACCACCGCTCGGAGCATGTCATGCCGGTCGATGACCTTCCGCAGGGCCGCGGCGAGCCGCGGCATGTCCAGTCCGGGTCCGTCAAACTCAAGGTAAAAGTGGCTGGACACGCCGCCGAGTTCGAGGCCCTTATGACGTCCGATCAGGTACGCCTGCTGTATGTCGGCGAGCGGAAACGGATCGTGGCGTAACTGAGTCTGTGGCTTGATGCGCGGCAGATTTCGCGGCTGCGGGCTGCCCTTGAGCAGGGCGATCAATTGGTCATGGTGTTCGGTGATGGCAGCGTGCAGTTGCGGCGTGAGGGAGCCGTTCGGAGCCTCGATGTCGAGGCGCTCGCCGGCGAGGCGAATATTGACACGCTGATTCCTCAACTCGACAAGAAGATCTTCCATAAGGTTTCCGTGCCTCTCTTCAGTGCTTCGCGGGGGGGCATCTCGTAGCCGCGGTACGTGTGGACCCCGGCATCCTGGAGCGCTGCTGGACGAGCGCGCGTCCCGTACCGGGCGTCGGGCGACTGGCGAATGCCGTGATGACACGTGGGGCTGCTCGGCTGACCGGACGCGGTTCGGCCACCAGGACCCCTGACAGCGGCAACGGGAGTCGCGCACCGTCCGTACCGCGTTCGGATCAGGGGCGCGGCAAGGGATCAGCGATCGTCCCGGTGCCCGTCCTGCACATTGCGGCGGCCGTCATGGACGAAGTTCGACATGGCCGCCGTGGGGGACGGCCACACGGCCGAAACCATCCTTGGGTACGTGATCGTGCCCGACGTGCGGGCAGTGCTCGACTGCTGTCGCCACAGCACTCCACTCCGTTTCCTCGTATGTCGTGCGGGCTCGGCTCGCGGAGAAGGGATGGGCTGTCGGGGTGGTTGCCCCGCACGTCCGACAGCGTCGCCACCGGTCGTGCGCGATTTGCTCGCGCCGTGTGGGGAACCTCCCGATCGAGAGGTGGATTCGAGAGGTTCCGGCTTCCTGCCAATGGAGAATAGGAGTGACCATCTACCGCCTCAATACGGTGCCACCGTAGGACTGACCGAAGGATTCCTGACATTCCACCGGTAGATCGCCATGTGCGCTGGTCAGCGGCTCGAGCGCATGCGACTGACAGTGCGTCATATAGCGGGAGTTCGTGACCGGCGGCGCCGGTCCGATGCGGGTCCTGCGGCGACGAGCCAAGGGCGCGCCCGTCTGCGGCCGGGCCGCACCTACGCCCAACCGGCTCCACCGTCGACCAGCCGGCCCTTGATCACCAGCTCGGCCGAGCGCTCGAGGAGTCGTCCCAGAGCGCGAAGAAGAAGTGCGGCCTGGACGAATACGAGGTCCGCCGCTACGTTGGCTGGAGCCGACACATGACCCTGGTCATGCTCGCCCACTCCTTCCCCGCCGCCATGACCGCACAGGTCAGAGGTGACGCAAGGGGCCTGGAGAAACGAACCCTCCCTCGTTCCCCTCACGTCGGCAGAAGTCCGGCGACTGCCGGCAGCTCACCATCCGCGGTCAGTGACGGGCCGTCTGCCCGACCACCCACTGAACTGGTCCTGCTTCCGGTGCCGCCACCTGGCCACCGTTCGTCGCTGCCACTGGCAGCGACGCACCAGCCGGTCACAAACTCCCGCCACATGGCGAACCGTCAGCCAGATGCTGCTCAGAATCAGGCTTCTGACCAGCGCACGCAGCGAATTATCTTTGGAGTGCTAATCGGTGTCCATACCCCGGAGAACCCCACGAGTATTGACCAGGTGAAGAATGCGTGCATCATTGACCCATGGAAAATCAGACTCCGCCGTTACACAAGAGGCGCATACTCGTCGGCGCCACGGGTTCGGTTGCCGTGACGATGCTGCCCACGTACCTCACGGCGCTGCGGGATAAGCTCGGCGGTACCTACACCGTCTTAATGACTCACACCGCAGCCACCTTCCTACCGCCGGACACCGTGAGGCTTTTTGCTGAGCGCGTTGTAAGCGGAGATTCGCCGTCCGACTGGCCGACCGACAAACCTTCCCGGATTGTGGCGGACCACGACATCCTGATTGTCCTGCCCGCTACGGCGAACGCTCTCTCCATCGCTGCCACGGGTGCTGCTCCGAACCGCATTTCGACCGTCACCCTCGCCTCCAACTTCCCGGTCGTTTACTTTCCGGTAATGGGTGCCGACATGTGGGACAAGCCTGCGGTTAAGCGGGATATCACCCAGATTCGCGAAGATGGGCACCATGTCGCCGAACCCGTCTGGCACGACAGCTACGACATCGTATCGGGCGGTTTCACAAACCATCCGTCTTTGCCTACTCCGCAGCAGGTAGGCCAAGTAGTCGAAGAACTGTTGCCTCCGCAGTGCTCTGGACCAGGGCTTTGAAACAGGCCCCGTCCGCGATCGGGAGGACCGCCTCGCGTTGCTGCAATGGTCTAATGCCTAAGGAGAAAAAGGCTGTGGGTGGCGTGAACTCCTTTTATCTGAGATGAAGTTGAGACGTAGGCAACGAATAACTAATCGGAGGTGGCACGATGACGGACTCGATTCCGACCATGTACGAGTGGGCCGGTGGCGCAGAGGCGTTAGAACGGCTGACTGAGGAATTCTATCGGCGGGTTCGCAATGATGAGTTGCTCGCGCCGATATTCGCTTATATGGGGGCTGATCATCCGAAGCATGTCGCGGTATGGCTCGGGGAGGTCTTCAGAGGGCCGGAGACATACACGAAGGAGCAAGGCGGATTCGCGCACATGCTGTCCATGCACCGCGGCCGGGCCATCCAACCGGAGCAGCGGGATCGGTGGGTGCAACTGATGTTGGCTGCCGCTGATGAGGTCGGGCTTCCCGCCGACCCGGAGTTCCGATCCGCGTTCATCGCCTATGTGGAGTGGGGCTCGCGGAGAGCGATGGCTAATTCCCAGCCGGACGCGAAGCCGTCATCAAGGGAAACCGTGCCGCGATGGGGGTGGGGTGAAGCTTCACCCGGAACCGCTTAGCTTGTTCTTTATCTACCGGTCTCGAACGACGCCTCGAACTGGGTCGCTCACCTGGGGATTCACGGACGTGGAGGCGGCCTTTGTCTGATCATGTGCTCCGACCAAGGTGCACGTGACCAAGACGAAGACCGTGAGGGTGAGTCTGCTGCCTGATGCTGTCCGGAGGGAAGCGTTCGCGGAGGCGTCACGCTTCCGGGGCGAGTTCTACGCGTGTCTGACCGCGCGGCGCGATGAACTGTTCGAGCTGTCCGACGCGGTGTTGTGCGCGGACGGGGCGGTGAAGTCTCCGGTGGACTTGACACTGTTGCCTGAGCATCGTCGTGGGCACGGAGCGATGTACGGCGGCTTGAACCATGGCCGGATCGACATGGACCGGCTGCGGACCGTGCCGGCCGGGCTGTCGCTGCCCCGCTTCGACGGCGGGCGGCTGGTGCTGGCGGTCGATGTGTCGCCGTGGTTGCGTTCGGACGCGCCGTGCTCGGCGGAGCGGCTGTTCTGCCACGTCTACGGTCGCGCGAAGACGGCCTCGCAGTTCATTCCGGGCTGGCCCTACTCCTTCGTTGCCGTGCTGGAGCCGGGCGCCACCTCCTGGACCGCGATCCTGGACGCGGTGCGGCTCACACCGGTGGACGACGCGACCGCTGTCACCGCCGTCCAGCTGCGAGGAGTCGTCGAGCGGCTCATCGCCGCCGGTCAGTGGCAGGCCGGGGACCCGGACATCGTGATCGTCAGCGATGCCGGCTACGACGTCACCCGCCTGGCCTGGGTCCTGCGAGACCTGCCCGTCGAGCTGGTCGGCCGGGTCCGCTCCGACCGCGTGATGCGCCTGCCGAAGCCGCCGAGGACGCACGGCGTCAACGGCCGGCCGCCCAAGCACGGGCCGGAGTTCCGCTTCACCAAGCCGGAGACCTGGCCCGAGCCCGCGATCACCACGGCCACCGACACCAGCAACTACGGCAAGGCCGAAACCCAGGCATGGGACCGGGTCCACCCTCGGCTCACCCACCGCTCGGCATGGCTCGACCACGAGGGCGAACTTCCCTTGGTGGAAGGCACATTGATCCGGCTGAAGGTCGAGTTCCTGTCGAAGGAACGGGATGCTCCGCCGGTGTGGTTGTGGTCTTCGAAGACCGGCGCCGCCCCCAACGATGTGGACCGTTGCCGGCAGGCGTTTCTACGCCGCTTCGATCTGGAGCACACCTTCCGCTTCGCGAAACAGACCCTCGGCTGGACCACCCCGAAACTTCGCACGCCCGAGGCCGCGGACCGCTGGACCTGGCTCCTGATCGTCGCCCACACCCAGCTCCGGCTCGCCCGTCCCCTCGCCGATGACCTCCGCCGCCCGTGGGAGAAGCCCGCTGCCTCCGGCCGGCTCACCCCGGCCCGGGTCCGCCGGGGGTTCAGGAACATCCGCGCTCACCTCGCCTGCCCGACCCGTGTTCCCCAACCCACAGGCACCGGCCCCGGACGTCCACCCGGCGCCAAGAACAAGCACCGGGCACCTCGCTACGACGTCGGCAAAACCGTCAAACGCCCCGAGACCCTCAAGGCCATCGGCAGACCTGGAAGATCTTGGTAGATAAAGAACAAGCTCAGATTCGCCGATTCCGCGCCACCCTGCCGGGTGCTCTCCTGGCGAGCCCGTACTGACCGGTCGAGACCCACATAGTCACCACCCGCACAATGACAGGAGACCCGTCGCAATTCCCGATCGGGCCACCGATCGGTGGCGTCGGGCTTACCTGCTGGACCATCAGCTGCGGCCGAGGCCGCTGCCGGGGAGCTGTACTTCGGTGGCGCCTGTCCCACGCACGGCTACTACGGCCGACCGGTCTTGACCGATGCTCGGATTGTCCCCGACCCGTCCGGCAGGCCCAGGAATCTGTCGAGCGGTACAGGGCTGCTCGGACCGATGCGGTCAGACCGTGGGGCAGAAGCGAGCGGTGTGGACGCTGGTAGCGGTGAGGTAGAAGGCGTCGGGGCGCCAGAGGATGCCCGTACAGGCATCGCCGTCCACAAGGTGTTCCAGGGTTGCGCGGTCCTCGAGGTCGAGCCGGTTCGCCGATCTGGTCGCGCAGCCGGGTCAGGCGGGCGTGCACATGCTCGCGGGCCGGCAGTCCCAGTGGGGCCGGGAGGTCGGTGAGGAAGGTACGCGTTCCGGTAGGGATGAGCCCGGCCCGGGCAAGCAGGGCAGGCCAGTCCTCAACTGCTTTAACCGACGCAGGTAGTTGGGTGCGCAAGGCGGTGAACTGATGCTCGGTGGCGACGTCCAGGCTGGCCTGCAGGCCGGGGCGGCCCATGTCGATGTCGCGGGGCAGGAAGCGTGGGGGCAGTCCGCGTTCGACGACGGCGAGCAGACCGCCGGGCCGCAGGGAGGCGGCGAGGGCGTTCAACGCCGCCTGCTGGTCGCCAAGGTGGTGGACGACGTTGCTGGTCCATATCAGATCCGCTGGGCTCAGCACGTCGAATTCATCCGGCACATCCGCCCGCTGGGAGACCACCCAGCTGGTCAGGTGCCGCTCGGCCGCGCGCATCCGGGCCCGCTCCAGCAGGCTGGGAGACTGGTCGACGGCGATGACTTCGGCGTTCGGGAAGAAACGGGCGAGCAGGCAGCTGGTGGAAGGAGACCTGGCCGCGCGTAAAGAGACGGTGAGGGAGCAGGGCGCGTGGCTTTGCTTCGAGGACGAGCCAGGGCAATCGCTCCGTCCGCCGAAGGCCCGCACCTGGTCCCGTCGCGGCCAGTCGCCGCAGGTGAAAGTCTCTGGGAAGGGCTCGGGCCGGGTCTCGCTGGCGGGGATGGTCTGCGCCAAGGGCGACGAGCGGACCCGGCTGGTCTACCGGATGCAGGTCCACCATCCCGGCCGCCGCAAGGAGAAGAAGGGCTTCCGCGAGCGGAACTTCGCTCAACTGCTGGACGCCGCCACCAGCAACTCGGCGGGAAACTCGTGGTCGTGTGGGACAACTCCACCACCACGAGGACGCGCTGATGCGCGAGCTGCTGGCCAGACGCGAGGCGTGGCTGACCGTCTTCTGCCTGCCGCCGTACACGCCGGACATCAACCCGGCCGAAGGCGTATGGGCACACTTGAAGAACGGCCTGGGCAACCTCGCCGGGTGCACCGTCGACACCCTCGCAGCCCTGACCCGGACCCGGCTCAAGAAAATGCAGTACCGGCCCGACCTGCTCGACGGGTTCATCGCCGAGACCCGCCTCACGCTGGCCCCGCCATGACGTCACCCCGAACCGAGAACCTCAGTAGCCACCCCCGGTCCGCTGCCTACGTCAAGGACGCGGCCGGCCGCGGTGTCCGCGCCATCGCTCGTGCGCAGCAGCTCCCGCAGCCAGCCTGCCGCCTGTTCGCGGGAAGGGGCGTGCAGTTCGGCTTCGCGTTCCAGTTGGGCGCCCAGAGCATCCCAGTCGATGTCCCCGGTGTGATGTGTGTTCATGGGTCTTCCTGTTCCGGGCAGAGGAAGGGGCGCGCGGGGATCAGGAGAGGTCAGCGGGCATGGTGAGGATTCCTCTCTCCACGGGGCGGGGCCGGGGCGCGCGCGCCCCGGTGGATGGTTGGGATGTGGCCGTGCCGGTTTCAGAAGGACCGCGGGCGGAGGCCGGCCCGCACCCGAACGGGGTGCGAGCCGCCTCCCGGGCAGGACTCGAATGACGTGAGGGGTTCGAGCGGTTCGGAGGGCTTCAGCTGTATGACGGGCCGTCATCCTCGGAGGGGGCGCGGCGGACCAGCGCGGTCGCCGCGAGCGCGGCGGCGAGGTAGACGGCGGCGGCGGCGCCGAAGGCCCACGCGTAGCCGACGACCACGTCGGTTTGCGTCGCTGCGACGGACATCAGCGCGGCCAGGCCGACCGTGGGGCCCAACTCCATCGCGGTGTTCATGACGCCGCCCGCCAGGCCGGCCTGGTGCGGGGGCACGTTCGCGGTGGACAGGACGGCCGACCCGGAGAAGATGAAGGAGGTGCCGGCCGGCAGCAGGATCAGACCGGGCAGCAGGCCGAGGGCATACGAGGTGTCGGGGTCGATGCCGGCGAGCAGCGCGAGTCCGGCGGCGCCAACGACCAGGCCCGCGACGGTGACCCGGCCCGCCCCGAACCGGCCGACCAGCGGCCCCGCCGCGCGGTTGGTCGCGATCAGCGCGACGGTGAACGGGATGAACGCGCCCGTCGTCGCGAGCGGCGACCAATCCCGTACCTGTTGGAGGTAGAGCGAGAGCAGGAAGGTCACCAGGCCCGTGCCGGCCGCCGCGAGCAGGATCCCGGCGAGCCCCACGAAGCGGCGCGGCTCCAGGGTGAACCCGGGCGGAAGCAGCGGGTGCCGGACGCGGCGCTCGACCGCGAGGAACGCGCCGAGCAGCACGGCGCCGACGACGAGCGGGACGAGCACGGTGGTCGAGGTCCACGCGTGGTCGCCGCTGAAGATCAGGCCGTAGCTGCCGACCGAGATGCCGAGTGTGGCGAACACGGCGCCCGCGGGGTCCAGGCCGGGGCGGGCCCGGGACGGTTCGGCGGGCTCCGGCGGGAACAACCGCCGGGCAACGGCCAGGGCGAGGACCGCGACGAGGACGGGAACAGCGAACATCCAGCGCCACGACACCCAGGTGGTGACCGCGCCTGAGGTGAGGGTGCCCACGGCCGCGCCGAGCACGGACACGCCGCCCCACGTGGCCATCGCCCTGCCGAACGCTGCCGGCTCGGGCAGCACCGAGCGCAGCACCGCCAGCGCCGCCGGCGCGGTCAGGGCCGCCCCGACGCCCTGTGTGAAGCGCACCGCCACCAGCGCCTCGAAGTTCGGCGCCAACGCGGCCGTCGCGGACGCGAGTCCGAAGACCACCAGCCCCGTCGTGAACATCCGCCGCCCGCCGTACCGGTCCGTGAGCCGCCCGCCGAACAGCAGCAGCCCGCTGTAAGGCAGCCCGTACGCGGCGTTGACCAGCACCAGACCCGCCGAGCCAAGACCGAACCCCCGTCCGATGTCCGGCAGCGGCACCGCGATCAGGGTGATGGTGAAGATCAACGTCGCCTGGACGACACCGAGCACCGCGAACGCGAGACCGGCCCGGGGCCGCGCGCCGGGATCGGCCCCCGCACCCATGTCCTCGCTGCGGGTGGGAAATGGCTCCTCGGTGACGCTTCCTCCGGGGACTGCGGGCATGTGAGGATCTCCTTGCCTAACCTTGTTCAGAGCAGGTCCAGGGCGGGCGCGCCCGGGTGGGCGCTGGGATGCCGCCGGGCCGGATTCGGACGGCGTGCCAGTGGCCTTCGGGGAAGGTGGCTTCGGCGGTCTACCGCGAGGAGGCCGGGGAGAGCGGGGCGACCGGGGGGGACGTCGCGTCCGCCGCGCGGTGGTCCTCGACGGCCCGTTCGACGTCTTCCTCCACCAGGTTGTGGTTGATGGCGAACGCGGCCGCCGATCCCATGCCGGCCGCGGTGACCACCAGGGCCCGCGGATCGGCGACATTGCCCGCCGCCCATACCCCGAACGCGCTGGTACGTCCCGAGGCGTCGGCGGTCACCCAGCCGTTCTCGTTCTTCTCGCAGCCCAGGCCGGTCAGCAGGGCGTCGCGGGGCACCATGCGCGGAACGACGAATGCCACGCTGCGGGGCACCCCATGGCCCTCGGCCAGCTCAACTCCGCGCAGCCGGTCCTCATCCACCACCAGCCGCTTGATCACGCCGTCGGCGATGCGCACACCGCGGGCGCTCAGCCGCTCGCGCTCGTCGCCCGTCAGGTCCAGGGTGTGCGGGAAGAAGACGACATCGTCCGACCACTGCCGCAGCAGCAGAGCGTGGTACACCGCGCCCGGTTGGGTGCCCAGCACCCCGATCGGCTGGTCACGTACCTCGTAGCCGTGGCAGTACGGGCAGTGCAGCAGGTCCTTGCCCCACCGCTCACGCACGCCGGGGATCTCGGGCAGCTCGTCGCGCAGCCCGGTGGACACCAGCACCCGGCGGGCCTGGAGCACCGGGCCGCCGGCCAGGTGCACGAGGAAGCCGGGGTCGATGTGATCCACCTGGCCCTTGATCAACTCCACGCCGTAGCCAGCCACTTCGGCCCGGCCCACTTCCAGCAGGGCCGCCGGGTCCATCCCGTCCCGGGACAGAAAACCTTGCATGTGCGCGGAAGGGGCGTTGCGCGGTTCCCCGGCGTCCACCACCGCCACCCGCCGGCGGGATCGGGCCAGCACCAGCGCGGCGTTCAGTCCGGCCGCGCCCGCGCCGACCACCACCACGTCGTACATCGAATCGTTCGTTGCCACGCTCGTCATGTCGCTCATAGCGATCACCTCCGCCCTCAGAGTGCGACCAGCCCCCAACGGAGGCAATTTTTGTTGCCGCTTCCGGGACAAGCACGGTGTAATGGGCGGCGTGGAGCACTCACCCGCAATCGCCCAAGCTCTCAACGCAGTTGGCCCCCGCCTCAAACGCCTGCGCACCCAGCGCGGCGTCACCCTGGCTGAGCTCGCCGAGGCCACCGGCATCTCCAAGAGCACCCTGTCCCGCCTGGAGTGCGGCCAGCGCCGCCCCAGCCTTGAACTCCTGCTCCCCATCGTTCAGGCCCACCAAGTCCCCCTGGACGAACTGGTCGGCGCTCCCGAAGTCGGCGACCCTCGCATCCGCCTCACGCCCCAACTCGTGAACGGCAACACCGTGCTGCCCCTGACCCGGCAGCCCGGCCCGCTGCAGACCTTCAAAATGGTCCTCCCGACCACCCGGAGGACACCGGAGTCCTGTACTCACGAGGGCTATGAGTGGCTCTATGTCCTCTCCGGGGGCCTGCGTCTGGTTCTGGCCGACCATGACCTGGTCCTGCGCCCGGGCGAGGCCGCCGAGTTCGACACCCGGCTGCCGCACTGGTTCGGCAGCACCGGCGACGGCCCCGTCGAGATCCTCAGCCTCTTCGGCCGCCAGGGCGAGCGCATACACGTCCGCGCCCAACCCCGCCTCGGGAGCAAGCCCGACCACTGACCGCCACCGGCCTTCGGGATATTTCCCCAGGTTGCGCACCAGTCATCAGAACGTCCTCTCGGACACAGGGTGGAAGCGGCGGTGCGAGGCGTATTGCCGAGTGAGATCCTCGGTGAACGCGGCAAGCCCACGACCTCGTGGCCGAGCGGCTGTATGCGTCCGGCCATGGAGCACCCCATACGCAGTCACGAAATGCCGGTGGCCGCTTTCAGGGGGGATCCGCCGAAGGGCCATCTGAGGCGCCCCGAAGTTTCCGGACAGTCGTCCCAATAGGATGAATGTCCGAAGCAACGGAGAGAGTACGTGGCAAAGCAGCGCAAGAAGTTCAGTCCTGAATTCAAGGACGAGGCGGTCAAGATGGTGCTCGAAGGATCCCGCCCGATCGCCCAGGTCGCGCGGGAAATTCAGGTGAACGAGGGCACCCTCGGATCATGGGTCAGCCGGTACCGACAGACTCACGCGGACGAGGAACCGCCCCTGACGATCAGCGAGCGCGCCCGTCAGGGAACTGGAAAAAGAAGTCCGTGAGCTGCGGATGAAATCCGAGTTCCTGGGAAAAGCGGCAGCCTTCGTGTGTCCTGAACGGGTGGTGACTGCCGGATAGGTCGGTAGGCATCAGATGGTGCTGCACAGATGATGAGGGTTTTGGCCCCTCGGAGTCGCTCTGCGGAGAGAGGCTCCAAACCGCCTCCCGCTACGTTGGCTGAAGACCGTCGTGGTGAGCGAGGGAGGAAAAGGCGTCCGGTGAGGCGTCAGGTGGGGATTGGAAAGGCGAGCGCAAGCGAACCACTGCTGATGCGTCGAAATGCTTGGATGACATCGAA
>NZ_JAYMZR010000106.1:0-22601 GCF_035828615.1 Streptomyces sp. H27-D2
CCCCGCAGCAGCCTCGGCCGGGAACCCAGCGGGTCGGGCGCGAGCGGCATCGGGGCGGGCGGGCGGGTGTCGCCGTCGGCCAGCGGCCGGGCGAGGCTCAGCGGCAGGTGCTCCTCGATCTCGCCGACGTCGTGCCGGAAGGGGGGCAGCGGCCTGGTGCCGCCGATCTCCAGCTCGATGGAGAGACTGAACCGGGTGGTGCCGGTCACCACCGGCCCTTCCCAGGCGACCGACGAGGTGACCGAGTCGTTCGCGGTGTGGGCGACGGCCGTCGAGCGCGCGGCGCCGCCGCGGTCGTCGAGGCCGGCGCTGGCCGACTCCACGCCCTGCCTGCCCTCGATGGCGGGCGACTCGCTGAACTTGTAGCCGGCGTCGGAGCCGCGCGACAGCTTCTGCGAGAGGGTCTCGCTGGAGAACGTCGGCTTGGCCGCGGTCGGCTGGAGGTCGTGGCGCAGTGTCGCGTTGCTGAGCTCCCCGCGGTGCAGGGTCATGATCAGCCGCGCGCTCTTGGCGGGGCCGAGGTTGTTGCGTGCCAGCCGCAATGACGCGCCGCCGTGCTCCATGGTGGCCATCAGCCCGCGCACGCCCTCGGGGGAGAGCGTCGTGCCCAGCCGGGCGAGGCTGCCGAGCTGGTCCTCCAGGATGCTGCTGGGGTTGATCCAGTCCGCCTGGCCGGGCAGTTCCCTGCGGACGTGGGCGGCGAACGCGTCGAGCGCGCCGGCCATGTCGAGCCGGCCGACGGGGAAGGAGGCGAGCGGGGCCAGCTCGCTCGCCGTGTACCGCTGTTCCTGCGGTTGGCCGCCCAGCCCGTCGTCGTAGAGCCCGGCCGCTTTCGCCTCGTGCAGCGGCATCCACATCATGACGCCGTCCGGGACATGCACGGTGCGGCCCTGCGGGGGGCGGCGGCCGTACGCGAAGCTCGCCGACGGCGCGATCATTCCGGTGGGGCGGGACCGGGCGGCGAGGTGCCAGTCGACGTCGGCGGAGACCAGTGCCAGCGGCCCGCTGTACTGGGTGGTGTTGGTCGGGATGGCGGCCAGCGCCGTCGTCTCGGCGGTGGTCCGCACCCGCTGGAGGGGCGTCCAGTTGAGGCCGTACGTGCCGGAGGTCTGGTGCGCGTCGGTGTGCTTGGCCCGGAAGGCGGCCGAGAGGGCGAGGGTGTTGCTGGTGGTGTCGGTGACCGAGTGGCCCGCTCCAGTCATCGCCGAGCCGGTGACGGAGAGGCTGAGGTCCCCGGAGTCGACCACCGAGACCACGCGTGGCCGCTGGATCTGCGGCCAGGCGCTGACCGAGGCCGTGACGTCGGTGAACGCGGTCTTGCCGAAGAGTTCGCCGACATGCTTTCCGGTCTGGGCCGCGTCGCTGAAGTCCGCCTCGTTGCGGCCGACGGCGAAGGACTCGGCCAGCGTCAGCCCCGCCGGGGTGCCGTCCAGCCCGTAGACCCACGATTGGTCCGAGACCTCGGACAGCAGTTCCTTGAGGTGGCGGTGCAGCACCTGGGGCGAGGTCACGTTCTGCACGATGTGCGGGCGTTCGAAGAGCGGGTGCGGCGTCCAGTCGGTGACCGGGCGGCCGGAGGAGAGCTGTTCGGCGCGGTCGGCCGGCATCGCCTCGACGCGATCGGGCGGCTGCTCGACGGCCCCCGCGTGCCGTGGGCGCGGAACGCTGATCGCGGGGTTGGAGAGCGCCGCCGGCACGGCGAGGGTGACCTGTCCGGCGAGCCCGGCGGGGTCCGGTCCCAGCAGATCCACCGGGGTGTCCGCGCGGAACACGAAGCGCGACATGCTCAGCAGTTGGCCGGTGAGCACCCGGGCCAGCTGGCGGGGACGCCGGAAGTGCGTGGCGGTGGCTTCGAACTTCAGGTCGTACGTCCAGAGGTGCTGGGGGCCCGCGCTGGTGATGCCGCCGTCCGGCATGACCAGCGGTCCGTAGCTCGCGCCGTACGAGGTCTGCCGTCCGTAGCGCCAGCCGGCGCCCGCTGTGCCGCCCAGGCCCTTGATGCCGGACAGTCCGGCGTCGAGGCCGGCCGTCCAGCCGTGGGTGCGGGTGGTGGAGCTGTCCGCACGGCGCGTGGACGCGACGTTGGTGGCCAGGCCCAGGTCCTGCTGGACGCCGTCGAAGCGACGGCCGGTGGCGGTGGCGCGCAGGTTGACCGTGACGTAGCTCTTGAAGAGGACGCCCGCGTTGTCGTCGTAGGACCGGCCGAGCCGCTCCAGCACGATGGGCAGGCCGGTGGTCGTCAGCCGCTCCAGGGCGCTCTCGACCCGGACCTGGGAGAGCGCCTGGTGCAGCTTGTGGGTGTTGCGCAGCGCGGTGTTGTAGTCCTGCTCGGTGCCGCCGGGGCGCTTCTTGAGGACGCTCGCGGCGCCCTGGCCGTCGGTTCCGGGCGCGTGCTGGTCCGTGCGGTAGCGCCATTGCTCGGGCGTGTGCCGGCCCGGCGGGAGCACCAGGTCGGGGTAGGTCCGGGAGAGGCCGCTCTGCACCTGGTCGCGCAGGCGCTCCACGAGTGAGCGGGTGCGCGGCGCGGTCGCGGGCGCTGCCGTGGGCTGCGTCGCGGGATCGGTCGCGGGATCGGTGAGGGAGTCCCGTTTCGGGGCGGAGCCCAGGTCTACGACGGCGTGCGCGCCGAAGGTCTTCGGGGCGTGCTCGGTCAGGTAGCCGGGGGCGGTCGGCTCCGGAGTGCCCTCGGCGAGGGTGGTGTCGTCGTCCCAGCCCGCGAGCCGTCGTGCCTCGCCGCGCGACATCAGCAGCGAGGCCTCGATGTGCGCGTCCTGGCCCTGGGGGTGCGGCGACTGCCACTCGCCGCCGAACCTGCGCACCTCCACCCGATAGCGCACGTCGTAGAACCCGGCGTGGCCACGCGAGTTGAGCGTCCGGCCGCTCTCGGCGGTGCTGCCGCCGACGCTGCTCTCGGCGCGCTGGCTGGAGCGCGCGTACGCCGCGGCGAGCTGTACCTTGAGCGGCTCGGTGGGGCCCATCGGGGAGATGGTGGGGCCGATCGAGAGTCCCGCGCCGCCGCCCTGGGTGTTGCGGTGCTCGATGGTGGCGGTGCCGCGGTCGGCGTCCGCCTTCTTGACCTCGCTCATGTCGGAGGCCAGCCGCAGGGTCGCGGAGCGCGGCTCCAGCCGCAGTTCGACGGCCCCCAGCGAACGGGTCCGCGCGGCGTCGGCGTACAGCGGCGGGCTCAGCGCCGCGCCGGTGGAGGCCGGTCCGATCAGCGTGCGCAGGCTCTCCGCCTCGAAGAACTGCACCAGTTGCCGGCGCGCGTCGGTGCCTGGCCCGGCCTCTGGGTACGCCTCCAGCGCCCAGCGCAGCAAATGGTCGCCGGGGTCGACGTCCAGCGGGGCGTAGAGCCGGGGCCGGTCCCCCTGGGCGATGGTGATCTCCGGGGGCATCCTGACCGGGTGCACGGGGTGCGTGATGCTGTCCGGGGCGCGCCACAGGATGCCGCCGGTCACGGAGAAGGTGGCGGTGGGCGGGACGTCGTGGTTCCACAGGGCGTCCGACGCGGACAGTTCCGCCTTCTTGGCGTCCCAGGACTTCGACTCGACGGTGACGAACAGGTCGTCCGCGTGGACGTGGCTGCCGTCCTTGCCGACCGCCGTCATGCTGGTCTGCGCGCGGCTCTCGGTGGAGTAGGCGTAGCCGGGCTCCATCCGGCGGAGGTTGAAGGACAGCGAGCCGTACGGGCTGACTGTGCCGACGGCCGGACCCAGCGGTACGGACACGGCGAAGGTCCGGGACGCGCCCAGCGACTTGGTGTCACCGGCGCCGGGGCGGCTGCGGACCTCGGTGTCGATCTTTGTGAGGTTCGCCTCGGGATCGGCCTCGGGCTCTGCGGCCTTCGTCGCTTCCTTGAGTGCTGCGGTCGTGGGCGGGGTGGTCGTGGGCGGGGTGGTCGTCGCGTCGGTGACCGTCGGTGCTGCTGCCTGGTCCGTCGTCGGCTCGGTGGCGATCGTCTCGGGCGCGGCGGCGATCTCGGACGGCTCGGCGTAGCGGCTCCACGTTCCGTAGTTGCCGACCTTGATGTGCAGCTGCCGGTAGCCGCCGTCCGGGGTCCGGAACTCGAAGTCGCGGCCCGCCAGGAAGGTGTGCGGGTTGTCGGTCAGCTCACGCTTCAGCTCTTCGAGACCGCCGGCTGTGGGCCGGAAGGTCCGCTGCAACTCGTCCGCGAGCAGGTCGAGTCCCCGGAAGGTGACCTTGCTGTGGCCGAAGCCCTTCAGCGACCGGGGCAGCGCCGCCTCGTCGTCGAACTTGGCGAGGTCGTTCGGTCCCCACTCGGGCGGTTCGGGGTTGCGCTTCAGCTCGACCTTGCGCTCGCCGGGTCCGTCGGCGGTCCGCACCACGGGCTCGGCGGGGCGGGACAGGTACGCGTACGCCTCGTCGCGCGCCTGCTCGTCGGAGGCACCCGGGGTCCGCTGCCGGGCGAGGTAGAGCAGCCGCTCGTACTCGGTGGCGGAGAGCGCGCCGAGGGCGGTGTCGCGCTCGTCGGCGAGCAGGGCGGAGTCCTCCTGGGGAGGCGGGGCTGTCGGGTCGTCGGCGAGTCGTGTGACATCGGGTTCGGGCCGCTCGGAGACGTCCGGCGTGTCCTGCCCGTGCTGCCCGTCCTCGGTGTCCTGCGGCGGGGTTTCCTCCGACAGGATCTCCTCCGGCGCGCTCTCCGTGTCGGGCCGTTGGTCTTCCGACACGGTCTCGGGCCCGCTGTCCTGCCGTGTCTCTTCCTCCGGGGACGGGAGGGGGTCCTGCCCGCGCGCACGCGTGTCCTGGTCCGTCGTGGTCCGGTTCGGCTCGCCGTCGGAGGACGTGACGGGGCGTGCGGGCCCGGTGGTGCGCGCGGTGTCGCCGGAGTCGGCCGGGCCCGTACGCGGCGGCGCGGACGGCGGATCAGCCGTCGGCGAAGTTCCCGGCAGCGGTGCCTGTGCCGGCGGTGCGTCCGTCGGCCCGGAACCGGGCTGCCCGGTGTGCTCCGGCGCGGGCGGCCGTGCGCTCTCCCGGCGCGGCGGGTCGCCCGCGTCGCCGGGGCCGCCGCGCCGAGTGTCCGGGGCGAGCGGCTCGGGCTCGGACGAATCCCCCGCGCGCAGCCTGCGCAGCCGCTCCGTGAGGGTCGCGCTGTCCCTGCTCGCCTGGTCACGGACCGATTTCGGCAGACCGTCGAGGGCTTGGTCGATGCGCTGGTCGAGGGAGCGCAGCGGGTCGGGGGCGCGCAGTTCGCGGTCGAGCCGGGCCTGCTCCGCTTCGCGCAGCGTGGTGGTCTGCGCGTCGTGCTCGTCGAGCAGCCGCCGGGTGGTTTCGGGTTCACCGCCGGCTTCGTCGAACCGCCGTGTCCACTCCGTGCGCTCCTCGGGAGTGCGTTCGGCGCCGGTCGGCTCGTTCTCGGCAAGCTCGCGCACCCGGCGGTCCCGGGCCAGTTCCGTCAGTCGCTCGATGTGCGCGAGGTCGACGCGGTCGCGCGTTTCCTCGTCGCTCGCGGCGGTCCTGTCCCGTTGCCATTGCTGCCGCTCGTCCTGCGGCATGCCGAGTTCTTCCTGCCGGTCCGCGATCCACTTCGCCTCGGTCGCGTTCCACGCGTCCTCGGCGGCCTGCCGGTCCCGGCCGCCTTCCGGCTCCGGGTCCGCTTCCCGCCGCGGGCCGGGCTCCGGGGTCTCCGCCGGGTCCGCGCCGTCCCGAAGACGCAAGTCGTCCAGCCGCTGTTGCAGGTCCGCCAGGTCGGCGTCGTCGCGCAGGTGGTTCGTACGGCGGTCGTGCTGAGCGGACAGCTCGTCGGTGACGCCGTGCCGCTCGAAGCGCTGCTCCCATGCGGCCAGTTCGGGCGGTGCGACCCCGAGGTCGCGCAGGCTCCGCAGCCGCTGGTCGACGCCGAGACGGCCGAGCTCGGCCTCGTACTCGGTCAGGAGCCGGGCGTCCTCCTGCTCCGTGGCGGCCGAACGGCGGCGCTCGGCCCAGTACTCGCTGCGCTCCGGAGGCATCCCGAGCGTCTCTTCGCGTTGCAGCCTGCCGTCGGACAGAAAGCGCTCCACCGCGTCCATGCCGGTGTCGCGGCCGGTCGGCTCCGGCCGGGTGCTGCCCGGCCCGTCCTCGCCGCGAGCCGCGAGCTCCGCGCTGAGCCTGCCGAGCCGGTTCTCGTAGGCGTCGAGCAGGGAGGTCGTACGCCGGGGTTCGGCGGTGAGGGCGGACGACTCGATGTCGAGGGCGGCCTTGAACCACTCCGAGCGCCGCATGCCGAGTTCCGAGGCGCGCTCGTATCCGCCGTCCACGTGCTTGCGGAAGCTCCGCATGCGTTCGCCGAGGCCGTGTTCCGCCACCGCGTTCCGCAGCTCGCGCAGTCCATCGGCCGCCTGCCGGTATCGGCCGGCCGCTGTGTCGTCCTTGACGCGCCCGCTCAGTTCGCGGCGTTCGGCGCCGTCCATCCCCACTCGGCGGGCATCGGCCTCCAGGTGGCCGAGCGAACTGCGGACCCGAGCGGCCAGCTCCGCGCCCGGCCCGGTCGAGGCGTCGGGGATCTTCGGGAACCGCGGAGCGGTGGGGAGGTCCGATTCGGGCGTCGGCGCCGGCCAGCCCGGCTCCGGGTCGTCCATCCCGGCGAGATCGTCGACGCGGGCGAACGGCAATTCGTCCAGCAGCGGGCCGGCTTCCCCGGCTGTCGGCCGGGGCTGCGGGGTTCCGGGCCGGTCGGGGCCGGTGTCGGTGTCCGCGGTGGAGCGCGGGTGCGACGGGTCGTACGTGGGCGGCGCGGGCAGATCCAGGTCCTCGGCCGGGGGTGTTGATCGTGTCGATCCGTCGTCGGGGCGTGGCCCGGAGCGTGCGTCCGCCTCGTCGAGTTGCGCGATGAGCCGCTCGACGGCGGCGTCGTCGCCGGCCTCCGCGTCCCGGCGGGGCGCGGAACCGGATTCCGTCGCCGGGCGGCCGGGCGGCGTGCGGCCGTCCTCGCCTCCCTCGGCGCGCTCCTCGCTCAGCGCGCGGCGGTACTCGCGGCGCAGTTCCTCGACGCGGGCGGCGCGGGCGGGAGTGTGGGAACCCTCCCCGTACTGGAGACGCTGGAGACGTTCGTCCAGTCGCGCGTCGCTGCCAGCGTCGCCGTCGGTGGCGCGGAGCCGGTCCAGGCGCTCCTGGAGGAGGTCTTCCTCGCTTCGTGGGGGCCCGGTGCCCGAGTCTGCGTCCTCGTCCCGCAGCCACGCCTCGTGCCGGTCCCGCTTGGTCTGCTGTTCGGCTTCGTAGGCGCGTACCGGACGGGTCAGGTCGGGGACGTCCGCGTGCCGGCCGGCCGTGATGGCCAGGGCGAGCGCTTCGGCGACTTCGGGGGCGGCCCTGAACGGGTCGGGGTCGTCGGGGTCGACCGGGAAGCGGCCCCGGGCGTCCTCGATCATCTCCCGGTCCTGGGACTCCAGTTCACTGAGCCGGTCGAGCCGGCGCAACGCCTCGTCGGTGTCGCCCTTCGCGAGGGCGGTCTCGACCTCGTCCAGGACCGCGGTCCGGTCCGGGGTCTCGGACCGGGCGGCACTGCCCGGAAGGTCGAGGGTGGGTACGGGCGGCAGGTCGTCGGCGTCGAACCGGGAGCTGTGGCTCGTGGCTTCCGAGCTGACGGTGGGAACGGCACTGCCCGCGCCGTTCCGTCGCCCGCCGGCGTCGGCGCTGGTGCCCCCGGGGCCGGGGTCCGGGCGCGCGCCGGTCCCCACGCCCGGGGCGGGCTCGCGGAGGGACGCCGGGCCGTCGGAAGCCGTCCGGTGCGAGGCCGGGGGCGGGGGGCTCGGGTGGGCGCGCTGATCCGGGGCGCTCGGTCCGCCGCTCGGGGCGGGCGCGTTGTTGGGCGGCGGCGCGTGCCGGAATGTGCCGGGGTTGGCCGCGCCGGGCTGGGACGTGCCGGGCTGGGACGACGGGTTCGCGGCGGCGGTCCCGCCGGCACGCGACGGATCGGCGGTCACGGGGGCGAGCGGCTGGTTCACGGGCACCGGCTCGGGGGAAGCATTCCGCCCCTTGTCACCCGTGCCATCACCCGCGCCGTCACCCGCACTGTCGCCCAGGTCTCGGTCGGGGGTGAAGCGGCCGGAATCGTCACCCGGATTCGCGCTGGAGTCGCCCTTGGGCCCGTTGGCCAGGAAGTCCTGTCCGCTGCCGGACGCCTCGTCGCGGCTCCCGGGACCGCCCGTGGTCTCGGGAGCGGACCTCGATTCCGACGCGGAAGCGGATGAGTCGGCCGACCGGGTGCTGGAGTCGGGACGGGGGGAGGTTTCGCCCGAGGTATCGGAGTCCGAGGAGTTCCTCCACTCCCGGCCCGACCCGGATTCCGTATCGGCTCTCGATCCGGAGCCGGGGCCGGATTCGGGAGTGGATCCGGAGCCCGGCTCGGAGCCGGTCCCGGACTCGGGAGCGGTACCGGATTCCGTTGTGCTGCCCGGCCCTGATGAAGTCTCAGGCACGGTCGGCGGTGCGGCGCCGTCCGGCCGGGGGGCGGGACCGGCCCCGCCGTCGAGGCCGGCGCCCGGAGGGTGCAGCTCGGGCGACGAGCCGCTGTGTCCGAGGTTGCGCAGCCCCTCGAAGCCGTGGCCGAGCACGCGGCCGAGCACGCCACTGGCCATACCGGCGATCGGGGTGAAGCCGCTCACCGTGAACTGGTGGTCCGGGCCGAAGATCAAGTTGTACAGGCCCTCGGTGACGGCCATATGACCGGCGTCGACCGCCGAACCGCCGATCATGTCGCCGATCCGGTAGCCGAGACTGCCCTGGAAATTCTTGCCGACGGTGTGCACGAGGGACTCGGGCAGTTCGTGCGAGAAGGTGCGTGCCCCCGCTGTGCCGAGCTTGTCCACGTAGGGCTTGAGCGTGTCGTCCAGAGCGTGCGTCAGGCCCTTCCAGTCGGCTTTGCCGGCCCAGTTCTTCACGAACGTCTCGCCGTACTCCCGGCCGAGGTTCTTCGCGGTCTCCTTGCCCAGCGCATCGCCGAGGTGCTTCTCGAACGCCTTGGAGAAGTCATTGACGACGGCCTTCCCGACCGCGTTGGCCGCCGTACCGCGTGCTCCCTTGGCCCCCGCCTGGCCGAGCGATTCGGTGGTCCGGCCGAGCACATTGCCGAGGTTCTTGCCGAGGTTGCGCGCGGCTTCGGCGGTGATGCCGTGGTTGACGATCTTCTTGCCGACCTCGCCGGCGCCCGCACCGGCAGCGCCCTTGGCGATCGCACCGGCGCCCGCACCAGCAGCGCCCTTGCCGGCCGCTCCGGCGCCCGCACCGGCAGCGCCCTTGCCGGCCGCTCCGGCTCCGGCGCCGGCGGCGCCCTTGCCCAGGCCCTTCGCGACGCCCGGGCCCAGCCCCTGCGCCAGCCCCTTCGACAAGGTCTTCCCGGCCTCGTTGCCGAGCAGCTTGCCCAGGCCCTTGCCGCCGAGGTTGCCCAGCAGCTTGCCGAAGCCCGAACCGAGCACGGCGAACGGACCGCCGAGCACCCCGCCGATGAGCCCGAACTCCACGGCCGTCAGGGTGAATTTGGTGTTCCACTCCTTGCGGTTGCCCTGCCCCATCTGGGTCAGCTGGAGGATCGAGTCCAGCAGCAGCCCGCCGACGATGCCGATCAGCACCTGCATGACGATCTGCGCGAGCAGGAACTTGAGGAACATGATGGCCGCGACCCGGAAGGCCCCCATCGCGGCGGCGGCCCAGATCTCGGACAGTCCGGCGGTCGGGATGGAGAGGGCCTGCGCGAGGGCGATCTGCACGACGAGCAGAGCGAGTTGGCCGAAGATCGACCACTTGGTGTACTCGATGTCGGCGGCGGTCTCGTAGGCGTTCTCCGCCAGCACCTCGGCGTCTTTGCCCGCCCCGCCGAGCAGGCTGTTCTCGCCGCCGACGAACTGGCTCGCGTACGCCACGAAAGCGTCGGCGGTGGCGCCCTCGAAGTCCTGCTGGGCCTGCTGGACCACCTGCCGCAGCAGCTCTTCCAACTGGCCGAACTTCTCGGCGACTTCCTTGTATTCGTGACTGACCGCGCGCAGGCTGTCCTCATTGGCCTGCGGGAAATCCATTCCGGTCAGTCCCTTGAGGAGTCCCGCCCACTCCTTGGGAAGCTCTATCGCCATCGTCCGGTTCCGTCGCCCGCCCGCTCAGTGCCCGGCGTTCGGGCCGGCGGCGATCTTCGACGCGTCGTCCTCGGCCTCGTCCAGGCCGTCGGATGCCGCCTTGCCGTTCACGCCGACCATGTCGAGGAGTTCGGAGAGCCCGTCGAGTCCCGTGGACAGCCCCTTGCCCCGCTTCTCGACGAACTTGTGGTACTCCTTCGCGTACTCGTCGTCCTGGCCGGCCGCCGTCTTGTTCTGCAGGTTGATGTTGTCGTTGATGCGGCGCAGGTCCGCGAGGATCGTGGACATCTCGGCGAACTGCGAGAACCGCTGCGGCAGGTTCTCCGGGATGAGCATCGCGCCCTCGGAGGTCGCTCCCTCAGCCATCGAACTGCTCCTCGTCGGCGCGGGCGCGGGCCGCCTTCGGCTTCTCGCCCAGCACCGTCTCGGCGAGACCCTGGGGACGCATCGCGCGCAGCGGCGCGAGCAGCTGGTCGAGGCTTCCGCCGCCGAACAGGCTGTCCGCCATGGCGTCCTGATCGCCCATCAGGGGGCGTACGGAGCCGCTGACCTTGGCCGTCATGGCCACCCGCGCCGCGTTGACCGTGGTCACCAGGACCGCCGAGAGCTGGGCGGGCGCCATGGTGCGGTACGCCTCGGTGTGGAACTTCAGCGAGGTGATCTCACCCTGGGGGTTCACCACGGCGGTGACCATCCGGTCCTTGGAAGTCGCCGAGGCCGTGATCCGGGACAGCTCCTCCTGGACCTGCGTGATCTTCTGGGTGTGCTCCGCCAGCTCGGCCATCGCCTCTTCGAGCTGCTCCGACAGCGATGCCATCAGTCCTTCTCCTTCTGTTGCCCGCCGGCCGCGCGACCGGCCGCGCCGGGAGCGCTCGGGTCGGGAGCGCTCGGGTCGGGCTCTGCCGTGGCCGCCGAATCCACTGCCGCCGTATCCGCCGCCGCCGTCAGCGCCCGTACGGCGCGCTCCAGGTCGGCCGCGGACAGCAGCATGGCCACCGGCCCCGTCGGATTGAGGTAGAGGTCGTGCCCGTCCGGAACCAGCGCGAACACCCGGTCAGCGGGGAGCACTTGATGGGCGAGCGCGCCGGCCCGCTCCAGGTGCACCGGGGAGGTGAACGCCGGGACGACCGGACCGCCGTCCGGAGCGCACGCGAGGACCGGCCCGCCGTCGGGGGCGGTGAGCACGGCCAGCTCGGCGGCGGCCGCCGCGGCCGCGACGTCCTCGGGCGGACCGTAGCCGGTGGCGGCCAGT
Organism: Streptomyces sp. H27-D2; assembly: GCF_035828615.1. Taxonomy (NCBI): domain Bacteria; kingdom Bacillati; phylum Actinomycetota; class Actinomycetes; order Kitasatosporales; family Streptomycetaceae; genus Streptomyces; species Streptomyces sp. H27-D2. The sequence goes on from NZ_JAYMZR010000106.1 coordinate 11,314, forward strand.
TGCACGGCGGCGTCGACGTCGTCGGCGGGTTCGGCCCAGCCCAGCATGCCGGGCGAGGGCCGGTACTCGTGGTTGTCCTGCCATTCGGTGATCTCGCCGTGCGCGTCCGAGCGCCACTGGCCGATGACCGCCCAGGCGGGAGGCGCGTCCTGGCCCGTCCACGCCGGGTCGACCATGCCGAACCAGTGGTCGGGGGCGGTGCGCGCCGCCGCCCGGATGTCCTCGGGGACCGGAGGCATGTCCGGGGGTATGTCCGCGGGGAGATCCGGGGGCGGGTCACCGGCGGCTGCTGCCTGCGCCGGGTCAGTTGGGGTTTCCATGGCCGTGCGGTTCCTGTCGTCGTCGGGCGAGGGGGCCGGTGGGCTATCTGCCGATCACACCGGGGGGCGCGTCGGAGTCCGTTCCCCACACCTCTTCGTCCTCGGTGACCCACACGTTGCGCTGCCGGTCGGCGCCGCCGGCCGCGCCGCCACCGCCGCCGCCGCCCATGCCGCCGCCCATCGGGGGCATGAAAGGGGCGCCCGAGCCCCCTGCCCGTCCCCCGGGCCCCGCGGTCTGGTTGGCGCGGGCGCCTTCGGCGGCGACGGCCGACTCGCCCAGGGCCGTCTGGGCGCGGGAGCTCAGTCCGGGCGAGACCGTCTGCCCGGTGACGGCATTGCCGTTGCTGTCGACCATCCGGCCCAGGCCGGCGGCGTTCTTGGCCGAGGCGAGCTCGCTCATGGCGCTGCCGACGGTGGAGGAGCGGCGGGGGGCCGTCCAGGTCTCCTCGCCGATCTTGGGGCCGCGCGTCTTGAGAGAGCTGCTGCTCTCCGTGATGTGCTTGCCGCCCGGGTCGGTCAGCGAGCCGTCGGCGTTGATCCGGGAGCCCGCCGGAACGCTGAGTTTGCCGCCGTAGGCGTTGGTGAGCGGCTTGCCGTCCGCTCCGATGAGGTTGCCGTGCGCGTCGATCTTCGCGCCCTTGGGCATGATGACGTTGCCCTCGGAATCGACGGCGAGACCGTTGCCGGAGCTGGTGTCGATGTTGCCCCGGAGACGGCTGAGCTGATCCTCGGCGCTGCTGCCCTTGGGGCCGCCCGAGGTGACCGGGCCGACACTCGATCCTTTGGGGACCGTCATCGGTTTGCCGTCCGCGCCCTTGACCGGGCGGCCCTTGGCGTCGGTGACAGCGCCGGTCTTCGGGTCGATCCGGGAGCCGGGGGGCACGCTGAACATGCCGCCGCGGCCGTCACCGAGCGGTTTGCCGTCCTTGTCCAGCACGCTGTTGCCGCCGGAGCCGAGGCTCGCCCCGCCGGGGGGCGCGCCGAGGCCGGAAATCTGGCCGCCCCCGCCCGTGCCGATGGACGCCCCGCCGGGTGGGGTGACCGAGAGCTGTTCCGGCTTCGGGGGGCCGCCGGTGTTCCCGCCCTCGCCCTCGCCGCCCGGGCCCTTCCCGTCGAGATCGCCGAGCCCGCCGTCTCCCTTCCCGCCCGCTCCGCCGCCACCGAGTTCGTCGTCGCCGCCGGGTCCGTCGCCGCCCGCGTCGCCGCCGGGAGGGTCCTCACCGTCACCGCCGGGCGGCTCCTTGACGGGACCGTCCTTACCCCCGCCGCCCTCGGGCTTGGGCGGCGCGTAGTACGTTTCCAGGTCGCCCTTGTTGAGCTGGAGAGTGAATTCCTTGATAACGCTGGGAATTTTGCTGGAGGTCGCCATATAGCTGTCCGTGAGCCGCTTCATGGGGGCTGCGGAGGGCTCGTCGAGTTTCTTCACGACGTTGGCCAGCCAGCTGGCCTTGGCCTCGTTCTGAATCTTGTCCCAGAAGTCGAAATCCACCGGAGAGCCATAGGTCGGGGAGACGACCTTGGCTGCCATTTCCTTCTTGATGTCGTTGGTCGAGCCCCCGGTGATCTCGCCGATCGGCGGTATCGTCGCCATCGCCTTGGTGAACACCTCGTAGAGGTGTCCCATCGGCATGGCCAGACTATCGGCCATCCAGGTGTCCATGACGCCCGACAAATCAGTGACGGTCTGCGTCATCTGATTCCCGGAACTGGTGAGCGCCGCGGCGAGTTGGCCCTCGCGAAAGTAGGCTCTGGTGACGCGCAGGGAGCGTTCGACAGCTTCGAGAGTCGCTTTGAACAGGCCGGCCGATTCGCCCTGGAGGTCGCTGTCGTTCCCCCCGATCTCGGTGGCCCACGTCTTGAACTGCTGCTCCCACCCCTGGACCCACTGGTCCAGGCTGGTCACCACCATCGCGGCCTCGCGCAGGGTCGCGGGATTGGCGACGGCGTTTCCTCCGGGGACCACCGAGTTGAAGATGTCCCTGGAACCCCTGGTGAATTCGACCAGCGCGCCGCCGTCGTTGCCGAACTTGGCCCAGTCGTACGTGAGGCCCACCACGTACTGATTTTCCACCGAGTTCTGCGTGTACTTGAACGGCCACCAGATGTCGAGACTGGGGACCGCGCTCCCGCCCATGACGGTGCCCCTGTCGGTGCCCGTGATCCATGACTCGGACCCCGGTCCGGCCACCGTGTCACGGTTGACCTTGGACTGGCCGGTGCCCTCGAACACCCGGAGGATGTCCTCCCATCGGGTGGGCGCACCGAATGGGGACGGGGCTTCAGGCACCGGGGTCCTTCCTCGTCGTCACGGCTGTTCGGTACTGCGGCGGCGCTCCGGCTCAGGGAGCCCGGCTGCCGGCCGAGGGGCTTTGGCCGGCCAGGGAGCCTGGGTGCCGGTCAGGGAGCCTTGGCGGTCAGGATGTTCTTCAGATCCTCGGACAGCGTCGGGACCGCGATGGAGTCGGCGTCCTTCTCGGCCTCATCGAGCAGCAGGTCCACGTCGAGGAGGTCCTGGGAGAACTTGCTCATCAGCGCGACGGCGCTCTCGAACCGGGCGTGCAGATCCGTGGAGAACGTCCCGAACAGCGTCTGCAGGTTCTTGGCCGGCAGGTACAGGTCCGGCTTACCCGGGGCGAGCTGCTCACCGCTTCCGAGCTGCGCGTACTCCAGGTTTCCGCGCAGCCCCTCCTGGAACCGGGGCAGTTTGGCGTTGGCGTAGTCCTTGAGGACCTCGTCGGTGATCTTGAAGGTCTTGCCCTCGTGGTCGTCGTCGTCAGCCACGGCCGCGCCTCCCCGTCCGTGCCGCCGTCATCGGCGTCATCATCCGCGGGCCTGCTGCATGCGCCTGCGGCCGTTGGAGTCGCCCTCGATCTGCCGGGCGTGCATCTGGTCGAGCGTGGTCTTCGCGGTCTTGTAGTCCAGTTCGAGCCGCTCCTTGGACTTGGAGAGTTCGAGGTGGAACTCGTCCCACGCGGTCCGCGCCTCGCCATGCAGCGTCTCGCGCAGATCGTTGAAGTTCTTCTCCAGCCACATCACAGCGTCGATCATGCTGTCGTGGGCGGTCTTCATCCTGCTGGAGGCGTCACTGACCCCTTGGTGATGGAGTTTGACATTGCTCACGGCGGGCTCCTACGGGCTCAGGGACGAACGCGGGGGGGGTGGAGCAGGGGGGAAGCGGGTCGGGCCGTAAGGCGCTGAGCGATCAGGGGTTGATCGAGTTGGAGATGCTGAGCGCCAGGCCATCGGCTTCCTGCTCGCCGTCGTCGAGGGCCATGTTGGCCATCTTGGTGCCCTCGTGGAACGACTGCGTCGCCTGGGTGACCCGGGCGTGGACGGCGATCCAGTCGTCGATGCCGCGGCCGTGGGTGAGAGCCGACTTGGCCTGGTAGGCCGTGGCGACCTCTTCCTTGATCTGCCGGACGGTGCGGCCGGCCTCGGCCATCCCGTTGAGATGCTCCCCCAGCGCCGCCAGGGTCTTCTGCATCGCGGCGTCGTCCTTGGACAGCGTGCCTGGCAGATTGCCGGAGTTCGTGGGCTCGGGGGACATGGGGGTACTCCTCTGGCGCGGCCGGACAGGGGGAATCAACCGGAACACCGTCTTCCGGCTGCCGATTGATGATCAGGTTAGTACGACCATCGCCTCGTTGATACCTACATCCATCCAGCGGATGTCCGTTCACCCGGAATTCACCGATGACCTGCGACGATCAGCCGAAATTCGTCTGCGGGAAAGCTCAGCTGAAGCTCAACTTCCCTTGCTCTCAAGGCTGCTGACGCTCTTTCCGTTCAAAACCAGACCTTGCGTACGGAGCGTCGCGCCGTCCAGGTCCGGTCCCGTGGCCAGCATTCCGAGCAGCGCGGACGGCAGCCGGACGGCTTGCTCCGCGCTGTAGCCGAGCTGCTTGAGCCCCTCTTCGCCGGCGACCCGGTACTTGGCCCCCGATTCGGTCACCAAGTAGTACACACCACCCGCTCCCGAGGACGACAGCGCCTTCACCAGCGCGCCGCCCCCCGGGCGTACCGCGACCCGGTCCGCGACGCCGGAGCCGGCCGACAGGCCCGGCTCCGCCGACAGCGGACGGCCGCCGACGGCCGCGGCGCGGGGCAGCACCACGGAGACCGACGGCGCTCCGCCGGCCGTTCCCGTCACGGCGCACACCCCTTCGGAGGCCGCCACCGGCATGGCCTTCGGCGGCGCGGACGGCACCGCGCCGCCGCCGGCGCCCACCAGCCGCGCCCGCTTGGGGGCCTGGTGCCGCGCCACATCGTCGGGGCCCACCCGCAGGACGCTCACCGCGCCGCCCGCGTAGGCCGTGCGCTGGGTACGGGGGTCCCCCTTGAGCAGCGCCGACTCCAGAGCGGTGAGCGGTGTCAGCCCCTCCTTGCGCAGCAGGAAGCGCCGCCCGCCGGCCGCGTCGAAGAGCTGACCGATCCGGGTCGGGCGTCCGGCCAGGGCCGGGCCCTTCGCTCCCCGGTCCGGTACGTCCGGGGTCGCGATGTCCGGTCCGGCGGGCAGCGCGTTGAGAAAACCGCCAGAAACCGGGAAGGCGGTGGCCGCCCCGAAGCCGAGCGCCTGCACCGAGGAGTTCGCCGTGTCCAGGCGCAGCCGGGTGCCGCGCCACAGGAGGTAGCTGCCTTGCCGCGCTCCGCCGCGGATCAGGGTGGCCCGGTCCGCGGTGATCGGCCGGCCCTCGGCCGGCAGGCCCACGGCCAGCGTCAGCGCGGCCCCGGGGGAACCGCCGCCGCCCGACGCCGGTCCGCCCGCGCCGTCGCTCCGGGTGGCGCAGGCCGACCAGGCGTCGCGGCTGAGCGCGCCGGTGCCCGGGAGCGCGTCCGGGGCGCCGACGATGCCCAGGGTGCTGCCGCGCGGGGCGTCCTCGATGGAGGCCGCGGCGACGCTCTCGGAGGCCATCCGGTCCCCCGCCAGAAGCTTGGCCGAGGTCTCGTTCAGCACCGGGTGCAGCACGCCCTTGAGCGACAGGTAGCGGGCTCCGGTCTTCTCCTCGACGACCAGCGTCCCGTTGGTCTTCCAGGCGTCGGCGCCGCCGGGTACGACGAAGCCGTAGACCGCCACGATCAGCGCGATCAGCACACCGATCACCAGGCCGATGATCACCCCCCGCGAGGTGCGCCGGTGGGCGGACTCGGGGGCGTCGGGGTCGTCGCGGAGCATGCCCAACGACAGCCGGCCCATCACGAACATATGGGCCTGGACCTGGTCCCGCCTGGACTGCATGCCTTCGCCTTTCTCGCCGGGCCGCCGGGGGCGCGCCCCTGGTCGGCCCGGTCAGCCGTTGAGGGCCCGGAGGTAGTGGTAGAGCCCGGCGGCGAGCAGCGCCAGCGGGACGAGGGCGATGGCGAGCAGCAGTTGCAGCAGGTCGACCGCGCGCCCCCAGTAGGGCACCAGCCGCCGGCCCGGGAACGTCCACCCGGCGATGGCCAGCATCGCCGCAAGCGCGATCAGGGCGGCCAGCAGCAACGGCCGCTCGGCCGGTTCGAGCCGCAGGGTGAGCAGCACGATCAGCAGCACCGCACCGTAGGCGCCCGGCAGTACGACGCCCAGCCGTTGCCAGGCGCCGCCCAGCGCGCGGGCGTGGGTCAGCAGCAGTGTGCTGAGCACCGCCGCCACGGTCAGCGGCGGCCAGGACGTCTCCCTTGCGAGGGCGGTCAGGCACCCGGCGGCGACCAGGCCCGTCGCGCCGTACAGGGCGGTCAGGTAGCCGTCGGCGATCGCGCCGCGGGCCACGACGTGCTCGTCGGGCACCGGTTCGATGCCCTCCTGGAGCTGATCGGCGTTGGTGGGCAGCAGCGGCAGCCGCAGCCCGGACAGCCGGAACGCCAGGGACGGCAGGAAGTTGCCCAGGATGACGACGACCAGGACCATCGGGGCGGCGGCCTCGTGGACCGGGACGCCGAAGAGCATCACGGCCCCGCCGACCGCGCCGAGCGCGGCGGCCACAGCGGCCCCCAGGAAGAGCGGGGCGCAGGCTCCGACGGCAGCCAGGGCCAGGACGGCGCACCCGGCGCCCGCCGCGCACCCGGCCAGCAGCCGGGCGCCCAACTCCGTGTTGTCTGCCGACCCCTGCGGCACCAGAGCGCCGGCCAGGGCGAAGTAGGGGATGGCCGCCGCGCCGAGCGCGCCGGCCGCCCCGGCGTCGCCCAGGGCCCGCGAGGAGGAGCCGGCGGCGGCCAGCAGCAGTACGGCGGCGCCCGCAGCGCAGACCGCTCTGAGCAGGCCGGGGCCGGGCAGCACCAGGAGCAGCAGGCCGGCCCCGAGCACGCACAGGGTCAGAGCCGTCATCAGATATCGGGACCAGGCGGGGCGCCAGGAGTCGGAACGCTCCCGCAGACCGCTGGAGAGCCCCTCGACGAGGTCGTCGAAGTGAATCTTTGGCAACGACTCGTTGCGGGCGCGCAGATGGAGGGTCTCACCATCGCGCAGGCCGAGGGCGTTGAGGGTGCTCTCCTCGTCCAGTGGGGCTTCGCCCAGGCGTTGGAGCACCCAGCCGCCCGCTTCCGCACCGCGCTCGTGCAGGTCGGTTCCGGCGTGATCGACGATCGTGGGCAGCAGATCGGCGAGTGCGATGTCGGAGGGAACGGCGAGTTCGAAGGATGTTTCGGGGGCTTGCACGGTCAAACGGCAAAGCGATGCTGTGGAATTGTCACTCAAGCGTGGCTCATCCCTTCCAGGAGGGCGGTCGACGCGATCTCATTGATCACATTATCGTGAGTCCGGTACGGGTCACTCCGGGGTGGCCCTCATCGCCCCTATGCGTGGGTCCCGCTTTGGTCCACCTGGAACCCATTACCGCCAATTGCCGGAGCCCCGGCGCGGTCCATCCCCGGAAATCGGCCCTGCTTCTCCCCCAGGAACTCAGGAAGGCGAATCCCTTTGAGCGTGGTCCTCTTCAAGAGGCCTCCCCGGCGTCTCGGCCCGGAGATGCCACAGGGCGAACTGAGCCTTCAAGAACCGCCCTCGGTGCCCGAAGCGCAGAGCGCCATGGGCAACATGATCACGTACATGCCGATGGCGCTCAGTTCGCTCGGCATGGTGCTCATCTTCCTCCGGCCCGGACAAGGCGGCGGCGGACCGCTGATGTACGTCGCCATCGGGCTCATGAGCGTGTCCGCCATCGGCATGCTGGTCTCCCAGATCATCCGCGCCTCCGGGGACCGCAAGCGCGCCCTGCGCAGCGAACGACGGGACTATCTACGGTATTTGTCGATCAGCCGGCGGCGCATCCGCAAGCTGATCACCCAGCAGAAGGAGGCCCAGGCGTGGCGGCACCCGGAGCCGGTGGCGCTGTGGAGCCTGGTGCGCACCGGCCGGCTCTGGGAGCGGCGCGCCACCCACGACGACTTCGCCGAGATCCGACTCGCCGTCGGCGAACAGCAGTTGGGCATGAAGCTGGCCCCGCTGAGCACCAAGCCGGTCGAGGACCTGGAACCGCTGTGCGCGCACGCGCTGCGCCGCTTCATCCGGGCCTACGGCACGGTGCCCGACCAGCCCGTCGCGCTCTACCTGCGGACGTACGCCAAGGTGCTCGCGCACGGCGACGCACAGGCCGCACGCGGCATGGTCCGTGCGTTGCTGGGGCAGTTGAGCGTGCTGCACGCCCCGCAGGATCTGCGGATCGTGGTGGTGGCCGACCACGACCGGCGGGACGCCTGGGAGTGGGTGAAGTGGCTGCCCCACGCCCAGCACCCGTCCGACACCGACGGGGCCGGCGCGGTGCGGCTGGTCACCGACACGGCCGCCGGGCTGGAGCAGCTGATCGGCCCGGAGTTCGCCGGCCGGCCCCCGTTCGACCCGGACGCGGTGCCGAGCGCCGAGGAGCCGTACTACGTCATCGTCCTGGACAACCCCGAGGCCCTCACGGACCTGCGGCTGGGCGCCGAGGGATACCGCAACGCCGTCACGCTGGACGTCGGCGGCGCCTTCGACTGGCTGCCGGGCCGGCACTCGCTGCGACTGCGGGTGGCCGCGGACAAGCTGGAGATGGTGCGCACCGACCGCTCCGGCAAGGAGACCTCCACGACGCTGGGCCGGCCCGACCGGCTGGGGCCCAAGCGGGCCCGCGCGCTCGCCGCGATGCTGTCCCCGTACCAGATGGGCATCACCGTCGACACCGGCGAAGCCCTAACCAGCGACGTGCAGTTGACGACCCTGCTGGGCGTGCCCGACCTGCACAGCATGGACGTGGACCAGCTCCGCGAGGACCGCCCCGACCGCTCCCGGCTGCGGGTTCCGCTGGGCGTGTCCGGCGACGGGAACCCCGTCGAGCTGGACATCAAGGAGTCGGCGCAGGGCGGCATGGGGCCGCACGGCATGCTGATCGGGGCCACCGGCTCCGGCAAGTCCGAGCTGCTGCGCACCCTGGTGCTCGCCCTCGCGCTCACCCACTCCTCCGAGAAGCTCAACCTCGTCCTCGTCGACTTCAAGGGCGGCGCGACCTTCCTCGGTCTGGACGGGCTGCCGCACACCTCCGCGGTGATCACCAACCTCGCGGACGAATCCGCCCTGGTCGAGCGTATGCAGGACGCCCTGCACGGCGAGTTGATGCGGCGTCAGGAACTGCTGCGCAGCGCCGGCAACTACACCTCGGCGCTGGACTACGAGGCCGCCCGGGCGGCCGGCGCCGACCTCCTGCCTTTGCCGACCCTGTTCGTGGTGGTCGACGAGTTCAGCGAACTGCTGTCCGCGCACCGCGACTTCATGGACTTGTTCGTGATGATCGGACGGCTGGGCCGCAGCCTCGGCGTGCACCTGCTGCTCGCCTCGCAGCGGCTGGACGAGGGCCGGATGCACCAGCTGGAGTCGCATCTGTCCTACCGGATCGCGCTGCGCACCTTCTCCGCGATGGAGAGCCGGGGCGTCCTCGGCGTGCCGGACGCCTACCAGCTGCCGTCGGTGCCCGGCAGCGCCATCCTCAAGAAGGACACCGGCACCCTGGTGCGCTTCAAGGCCGCGTACGTCTCCGGCGCCTACCGCAGCACCCGCCGCGTCAGGCAGTCGGTCATCGCCGACCAGGTGGTCCCGTACAGCACCAAGTGGATCGCGCCGCGCGCGCTGCCCCTCGCGGCCGATCCCGAGCCGGAGGAGGAGGCGAGCGACAGTCTGCTGACGGTGGCCGTGGCCCGGATGCGGGACGCGGGACCGCCCGCGCACCCGGTGTGGCTGCCCCCGCTCGACGTACCGCCCTCCCTCGACGCCCTGTTGCCGCAGTTGGAGGTCCATCCCGAGCGCGGCCTGACGACCTCCGCCGCGGACACGCACGCCAAGCTGGCCGTGCCCGTGGGCATCGTCGACCGTCCCTTCGAGCAGGCCCGCGAGCCACTGATGGCCGATCTGGCCGGGGCCGGCGGGCACATCGGCATCGCGGGCGGGCCGCAGAGCGGCAAGTCCACCCTGCTGCGCAGCCTCGTGCTCGCACTGGCCCTCACCCACACCCCGCGCGAAGTGCAGTTCTACTGCCTGGACTTCGGCGGCGGCGCGCTCGGCGGACTGCGCGACCTGCCGCACGTCGGCGGGGTCACCGGGCGGCTGGACCTGGAACGGGTGCACCGCACGCTGGCCGAGATCCACGGGCTCATCGCCCGCCGCGAGAAGCAGTTCGCCGATCTCGGCCTCGACTCGATGGCCGACCTGCGCACGCGCCGGGCCGCGGGCGAGCTGCCGGACGAGCCGTACGGCGACGTGTTCCTGGTCGTCGACGGCTGGGGCACCGTGCGCCAGGACTTCATGGACATCATGGACACCTTCACCACGCTGGCCTCACGCGGCCTGAACTACGGCGTGCACCTGGTGATCGCGTCCACCCGTTGGGCGGAAATCGGCACGGCGCTGCGCGACCAGCTCGGCACCCGCTTCGAACTGCGGCTCGGTGACAGCATGGACTCCATGGTCAACATGCGGGCCGCGGCGACCGTTCCGAAGGCCGCGGGACGCGGCATGACCGAGACCAAACACCACTTCCTGACCGCGCTGCCCCGGTTGGACGGCAGTGGGAACGCCACGGATCTCGGCGTGGGCGTCGCGGACGCCGTCGAGCGGATCGCCGGTGCCTGGGACGGACCGCGCGCCCCGCAGGTACGCACCCTGCCCGCCGTGCTGGACGCCGCCGAACTGCCCGCCGCCCAGGTCGCCGACGGCGATCTGCGGATGCCGCTCGGCCTCGAAGGCAACCAACTGGGCGTCTTCTGGCACGACTTCGCGCAGACACCGCACCTCGTGGTGGTCGGCGACGCCGAGACCGGGAAGACCAACCTGCTGCGCTCGGTGTGCCGCACCATCGCCGAGCGCTACGACCCGTCCGAGGCACGAATCATGCTGGTCGACTACCGGCGCAACCTGCTGGAGAGCGTCCCCGATTCGCACCGGCTGGGCTACGCGGTCTCGGTGGACGTGCTCAAGCAGGTCGTGGACGGCGTCTCACGCGCCATGAAGGAGCGGCTGCCAGGACCGGACATCACCCCGGCCCAGCTCAAGCGGCACGACTGGTGGGAGGGGCCGCAGGTCTTCCTGGTCATCGACGACTACGACATGGTGACCGGCGGCAGCATGTCCAACCACTTCGGCCCGCTGCTGGACTACCTGGCGCAGGGCGCGGAGCTGGGCCTGCACCTGATCGTGGCCCGCAGCGCGAACGGGGCCTCACGGGCGATGAGCGATCCGCTGCTGAGGCGGCTGATGGAGGTCAACACCCCGGCGGCGCTGCTGTCCTGCCCGCCCTCCGAGGGATACCTGTTCAACGACACCAAGCCCCGGCAACTGCCGGTCGGTCGCGCTCAGTTGATCACCAGGCGCGGGATCGTGCAGTTGCAGACGGCGTTGCTCGGGGAAGAGGCCGTGGCAGCACCCGCGGAGGGGTGAGCCCGATGCTGCGGGGGTGGCCGCCCGGCCTGGAGGGCGGCCACCCCCGTTTGTGTGTGCTGGGTGGCTCGGGTCGGTTCCGCTCGGTTCGGGTG
>NZ_JAYMZR010000107.1:0-19413 GCF_035828615.1 Streptomyces sp. H27-D2
CTTTTCCCCCCTCCCGGCTCACCCGGGCGCTGACGCGGACCCTGCGTGAGATCACCGAACGTCTCCTGGAGCCACGACGGCCACGCTCCAACCCGCGAGTGATCAAACGCAAAATGTCCAACTGGGCCCTCAAACGCACCGAACACAACAACTCGCCTCGCCCGGACACCCCCGTCGTCACGCTCGCCAAGCCCACCAAAACAGCCCCAACCCCACGGACGAAGCCCTAAAACACCGGTATTGGGTCTAGACCAGTTCCTCTCCTCGGGAGCGGGCCCGCGCCTCCGGGTGGTGGACATAGGCGGGGCGGCGCTCGGTGGGGTCGTAGCTGCGGTGGAAGACCGGGGTGGCCGCGCCGGACATCGGCGGCACGATCCAGGACCAGTCCGCGCCCGCCTTGCGCCCCCGGCTCCGTTCCCGCTCCAGGTGAGAGAGGAAGCGCAGCGACTCGGTGTGGTGGTCGGCCATCGTGACCCCGTCCCGGTCGAATGAGTGCAGCACGGCCCGGTTCAGCTCGACGAGCGCGCGGTCCTTCCACAGCGACCGGGCGCTGGTGGTGTCCAGGCCGAGGCGGTCGGCGATGCGCGGCAGCAGGTCGTAGCGGTCGGTGTCGGCGAGGTCGCGCGCGCCGATCTCGGTGCCCATGTACCAGCCGTTGAAGGGCGCGGCCGGGTAGCAGACGCCGCCGACCTCCAGACACATGTTGGCGATGGCGGGAACGGCGTGCCAGCGCAGGCCGAACTCGGCCCAGCCGTCCGCTTCGGGGTGCTCCAGCTCCACTTCGAGCACCGCGTCGGGCGGCAGCTCGAACCAGTCGAGCGGTTCGTCGCGCCCTTCGACCAGCAGGGGCAGTACGTCGAAGGGGCTGCCGGGGCCGCCGGGCCAGCCGAGGCGCAGCGCGAGGGCGGTGAGGCCGGCGTTGCGTGGATCGCCGTGGACGGGGCGGTCCTCGGCGGCTGCCTCGGCGGAGCCGGAGCCGGCGCCGGCGCCGGCGTCGGCCTCGGCCTCGGCGGTTCCCCCGCTGCCTGGCCCGGCTCCCGCCGCGCCCGGGTATCCGGCATACCGGATGAGCTGTTCGTTCCAGATGCGCGGCCCGCTGCGGGCCGGTTCGTCCGGGGCGAAGACGGTGATCAGCGGGCGGATGCGGCCGGTGTTGCCCGCGAGGCGCAGGTGTTCCGCCGACTCCCGGACGATCCCCGCCGCGTCGGCGACGTGCCGCCTGTCGCGGACCTGGAGCGAGCGCCAGTAGAGCCGGCCGATGCAGCGGTTGCTGTTGCGCCAGGCGACCCGCGCGCCGAACGCCAGCTCCTCGGGGGTGTGCCGGTAGGTTCCGGTCTCCTCGATCTCTTCGCGCACCTGCGCCAGGCGCCGGGCCGGCTCCGCGCCACCGGCTGCGCAAGAGGCGCAGGAGGCCTGGGAGGCACGGGGTTCCTCGCTGTGGTGCAGCCGGATGAATTCCTCGGCTTCGCGCCACACCTCGCCCGGCTCGCGCCGCGCGTCCTGGGGCGGCGGTGCGTCGGGGTGCCCGGCGGGGCAGCGGGCGAGGCCGGCCGGGGCAAGGTCGGTGTCGGCTCCGCGGGCTCGTTGGTGCGGCTCGGGGAAGGGATCGGTGATGGTGGCTTTTCCCGGTCCGGTCACTTTCCGGCGCAGGAAATTCTGCATGGCGCGCACCCCCAACGGTGGTGGTCACCGGCCGCTCCCGCGCGGCCGGCGTGTGTCACATGCGACGCGGCCGGACTACCCCGTGCGTGCGCTGATCCACCCTGTTCGTGCACGGGGCATGCGCCCCGCGCACCGGGTGTGCGGCGAAGTCCCAGGTCAGGAGGGCGCAAAGGGGGCGCGTGGAGCGCTCCGCAGGGGCGCGGCGAGGTCGGCGAGCGCCGCTTCCAGGCTGTGCAGATGTGTCAGCGCGCGCTCCGCGCCGGGGTGGTGATGCGGTACGCCCGCGAGTGCGACCGGCGTGGAGTGCGGCTCGGCACCGGGGGCGACCAGGCGGTGCACCACCGCCTCGACCCGCTGGCAGGCGGCGGTCAGCCGGGCATCGTGCGAGGCGTCCGGGTCGGCGGCCACCTCGGCGAGGCCGCGTACCTGCCGGGCGCAGTCGTCCAGCAGGGCGAGGACCTGCCGGGCGCGGGCCTTGCGGGCCCGCAGCGGGTTCAGCGGGTGCACCAGCGGGGCCAGCGAGACGCGTACCTTCCCCAGCAACAGCTCCAGCTCGGCGACGTGCGGCGTCGGGTCCGCGACCGGGTGGCCGGCCAGCCGCTGGGCCGCCTCGGTGGTGCAGTGCCGCAGCGAGTGCAGGGCGCGCTGGATCCAGGCGTCGGTGGCCGCGTGGGTGGTGACGGGCAGCACGACGGCGACGGCGAGGGCCGCGCCGATCGCGCCGACGGCGGTCTGCTCGAAGCGCAGCGCGAGCAGGCCGGGGTGCAGGACGCCCAGCAGCCCGTAGAGCAGTCCGGCCATGACGGTCACGAAAAACATCATCCAGCTGTACGAGGGACCGGCCGTATAGAAGATGCCGAAGACGCAGACCGCGACCAGGGCGGTGGTGGGCGCGGGAGCGCCGTGCAGCGGTACGGCGACGATCAGCCCGACGGCGATGCCGCCGACCGTGCCCAGCACCCGGCGGAAGCCGCGGACCAGGGTCTCGCCGCGCGAGGCGGTGTTGACGAAGATCCACCAGGCGGTGCCGACGGCCCAGTACCAGCGTTCGCCGGAGACCAGCTGGCCGACGGCTAGGGCGAAGCCGCAGGCGATGGTGGCCTGGAATGCCTGCCGGGTGGTCGAGCGGGCCAGGCCGCGGGCGGCGTGCGGCGCCGGGACGGCCGGCGGGGGGCTGCGCCGCTCGATGCACCACGCGCCGAAGCGGACCAGGGCGGAGGCGGCCAGGGCCATCAGGACGGCCGCGTACAGCTGCGGGAGCTGGGCGGGGAGGGCGTGCAGGAACTGGGTCGCGAAGACCATCATGAACGCGAAAATGCCGAGCGCGTGGCCGCGCGGGCCCCAGCGCCGTGCGTAGACGCCGATGAAGACGACGGCGAGGAAGGCCGCGTCGCGCAGCTGCGGCGTCCCGTGCAGCGAGGCGGCGAGCGCGAGCGCCGGGAAGCCCACGACGGGCAGCAGGGCGGTGGTGAGCGCTTGGCGGCCCACGGTGGCGTCGCCGACGGTGAAGAGCGCGAGCAGCGCGGCCAGGCCTCCGGTGATGGAGGCGGGCAGCGAGAGGCCGGACAGTTCGGCGGCGGTGACCGCGAGGGCGATCCCGATGACGGCGCGCGCCGAGGTGCGCAGTCGCAGCCGCCCCGGATCCGGAGCCACGAACATTCTCTTCAAAGCGGTGGACCCGCCCCCTTCTCTCCGCTGACACGGACATGGTGCCGGGTACGCGTGGGGCGTACTCGGGGGTGCGTGCGCCCTGGAGCGCACGCGGTGGTGTGTGCGCCTGGCGCGCACGCGGTGGTGGGTGGGGCGGGCGCGGCAGTGGCGCGCCCCCGGCAGGCATGGCAAAGGCGCTGCGGGGGTTCGGAGGCGGCTTCCTTGCCGTCCGACGCAGTCCAGCGCAACGCCATCGTTAAGCAGAGCAAAGCATTGATCAGCCCACTGGCTCAACCGACACCCCTATCACTGGGCCATTGGTACAGTTGTGATCCCAAGGAACCGACCACGAAGGAACCGTTGGCCCATGGCTGTGGACACGCTCGACGCGAAGATCCTGCGGCTGCTGCTGGAGCAGCCGCGCACCAGCGTGCGGGAGTACGCGCGGCTGCTGGGCGTCGCCCGCGGCACCGTGCAGGCCCGGCTCGACCGGCTGGAGCGGGACCTTGTGATCACCGGCACCGGGCCGCGACTGTCCCCGGCCGCGCTCGGCCACCCCGTGCTGGCCTTCGTGCACATCGAGGTCACCCAGGGGCACCTGGACGACGTGGGCGACGCGCTGGCCGAGACCCCGGAGATCATCGAGGCGTTCTCGATCACCGGCGGCGGGGATCTGCTGACCCGGGTGGTCGCCCGGGACAACGGGCACCTGGAGGACGTCATCCAGCGCCTGATCCAGTTGCCCGGCGTGGTCCGCACCCGTACCGAGATGGCGCTGCGCGAGCGCGTGCCGTACCGGATGCTGCCGCTGGTCGAGGCGATCGGAGCGGCTCGCGACCGGACGTGATCGCGCGGTTGGCATGCTGGTGCCCATGAGCACTCCCCGCCTTCAGCCCGAGCCCCCGCGCCCGGCACGCGCCCCTGCCGTGATCTTCGATCTGGACGGCACGCTCGTCGACAGTGAGCCGAACTACTACGAGGCGGGGCGGCTGCTCCTGGAGCGCTACGGCGTGCGCGACTTCTCCTGGGAGCAGCACACCCGGTTCATCGGGATCGGCACCCGCGAGACGCTGGAGACGCTGGCCTGCGAGTACGGCATCGAGGCGCCCGTCGAGGAACTGCTCGCGCAGAAGAACCGTCTCTATCTGGAGCTGGCGGGCGCTGCCACCGAGGCCTTCCCGAAGATGCGGGAGTTCGCGGAGCGCGTGCACACGGCCGGGCACCCGACGGCGGTCGCCTCCGGTTCCTCGCGGGCCGCGATCGAGGCGGTGCTGGGCATCACCGGGCTGGACGCGTTCGTGACGACGTACGTCTCCGCCGAGGAGGTCGGGCGAGGGAAGCCCGAGCCGGACGTCTTCCTGGAGGCGGCCCGGCTGCTGAACGCCGAGCCCGCGGACTGCGTGGTGCTGGAGGACGCGGCGCCGGGCGTGGAGGCGGCGCACCGGGCGGGCATGCGCTGCATCGCGATTCCGTATGTCCGCGGCACGGCGGCCGGGCCCGCCTTCGCCGCGGCGGGGCTGCTGTTCGCCGGCGGCCAGGACGATTTCGACTCCGCTGCGGCCTATGAGTGGGCCGTCACCGGACACTGAGCGCGACCCCGACTTTCCCTCGCATACCTCTCGGTGGGAACATCACCTCGATCTCATCTGATCGCGATGGAATGGAGCATCAATGGAACGTGGGGGAAGACCGGTTCGCCGGTTGGGGGCCGCTGTCATCGCTTCGGCGGCGGCGCTGGCGGTCATGCTGCCGGCCGGCGCGGCGCAGGCCGCGACCGGTCCGTCGGGCGTCGCGGCCAAGGGCGCGTACCTGCTCGACAGCGGCACCAATAAGGCGTTGTGGGGGAAGGCCGCCGGCACCAAGCGTCAGATGGCCAGCACGACCAAGGTCATGACCGCGGTCGTGGTGCTCGACACCCGGGGCGTGGACCTCAATAAGAAGGTCACCGTCAAGCAGGCCTACCGCGACTACGTCACCCGTGAGGGTGCCAGCACGGCCGACCTGCGCAAGGGTGACAAGCTCACCGTCAGGCAGCTGCTGTACGGCCTGATGCTGCCCTCGGGTTGCGACGCGGCGTACGCGCTCGCCGACACTTTGGGCCACGGCAGCACGATGAAGATCCGCGTCAAGTCGTTCATCACCCAGATGAACAAGAAGGCGTCGTCGCTGGGTCTGACGAAGACCAAGTACGACTCCTTCGACGGCATCTCCGGCGGTGGCAACAACTACACCACGCCGCGCGACATGGCGAAGCTGGCCCGGCACGCGATCGGCAACGGCACCTTCGGCAAGGTCGTCAAGGCGACCAGCACCAAGCAGAAGGCGACCACCGGCCGGACGTACACCTGGTACAACACGAACAAGCTGCTCGGCTCGTACAACGGCGCGCTGGGCATCAAGACGGGGACCGGCACCGCCGCGGGCCCGTGCCTGGTGTTCGCCGCCAAGCGAGGCGGCCGCACGGTCGTGGGGGTCATCCTGAACGACTCCGCGAAGCGTTACCCGGACGCGAAGAAGATGCTGGACTGGGCCTTCAACACGCGCACCTCGGTGTCGTGGCGCTCGCTCCCGCAGGGCGCCCAGCAGGACTAGGGGCTCAGCGGACCAGCGGTCGGCGCCGCGGCTGGACTGTTCCGACAGTCCGCCGCGGCGCCGATCTGTGTCTGCGGGCCACGCGGACGCGCTTCCGCCGCTCAGTGCGGCGGAGCCGATCCGGCGGCCCGTCGGGCCGGGCCAACCGCTCAGGCGTGGCAGTTGACCTTCATCTGTCCCGCCGCGTGGTGGGCGTCCGGCATCCCGGAGGACGCGTCGTCCCCCCGGTCGAGCAGCTTCACGCCGATCTTCCCGCCCTTGACGGCGAAGGTTCCGACGCCGACCCAGCTCGCGCGATGTGCGATCTGGTCGACGGTGAAGCCGCCGACTTTCGTCGTCGGGTCGAAGGGGTCCGTCAGGACGTCGTAGGTCGTCGGACGCCCGGCCACGTCGCGGTCGCTGGGGCCCCTGGGGACGTACACCGAGATCGCGCAGCTGCGCGAGCCCGGGCCCGGCTCCCACCACCACATGACCCGGCTGTTGCCGTCCTTGTTCCTGTCACCCGACACCGGCACCGACGCGAACACTCCGGTGCAGCCGCTGTCGCTGTAGCCGCCTCCGGTGAGGTTGTACCACCCGTGGCCGCCGTCGTTGAAACGGTTCTGCTCGTAGTAGCCGCCCCTGCTCGGGGTGGGGCAGCTGGGTCCGGCCACGGAGTCGTAGGTCGCGGCGCTCTGTACGACGCCGCCGCCCCGGCCCGCGGCCGGGGCGGGCTTCCGGGTGGGGGCGGGCTTGCTCGGTTCCGGCGCCCCCTCGGCGCCCCGCACCGAACCGTGCGGCGCCGTTCCCGGCCCGCCGCCGGGATCGCTCTTGTCCGGTTCCGCCTTCTTGTCCGCACTGGGCGTGGGCGTGCTCGCCTTGCCGCCCTGCCTGCTCTGCGAGGACTTCGTGGGGCGGTCGGCGGCGCCCTTCGAGGCGACCGTTTCGGCGCCGGAGCCACCGCCGAAGTGGAGATTGGCGACGCCCACCGACACCAGCACCACCGCGCCGGCCGTGAGCCCCGCCATGAGAGGCACGCCGGCCGCCGCGGCCCACACCCGACGGCCGGGGACCAGCGCGCGCAGCGGCATCCGGGTCCGCCGGGAGAACGCCTCGGCGAACCCGGCGTTCTCTGGGTCGGACACCACATGCTCTTTGCTGCTCGGATCGGTCAAAGCGACTGCCTCCTGATGATCGGTCAACTGCTCGGTGCGGTCCGTGAGTCGGACGTTCGGCCACCTTACGATCACCCGCGCGCGGACGATCCGGCCGCCCCCGCGCACCTGCTGTCCCCGCTCACACCGGCGGCTCGGGCAGTTCGGGTACGTCGAGTTCGGACAGGGTCATCAGGTCGCCGTCGGAAGGCGCCTCGACCTCCGAGACCCGGTACGCCTGCCGTTCGGTCATCGCCTGGAACGTCTGCCGCGCGGAGCGGCCGTTGCCGAAACGGGCGTCCCTGGGCAGATGGTCGAAGTAGCCGACGAGCAACGAGCGGGCCGGGTCGGTCAGCTCGTACTGGTGCGAAGCCGCCTGTTCTTCCACGATCCGCACCAGCTCCTCGGTCCCGTAGTCCTCGAACAGCAGAGTCCGGTTGAAGCGGGAGGACAGCCCGGGGTTGGAGTCGATGAAGTGCTCCATCTCCGCCGGGTAGCCGGCCACGATGACGACCACCGAGTCCCGCTGGTCCTCCATCAGCTTGACCAGCGTGGCGACGGCCTCCTGGCCGAAGTCATTGCCGCCCGCCGCGCCCGCCGGGGCCAGCGAGTACGCCTCGTCGATGAACAGCACCCCGCCCATGGCCTTCTGGAAGACCCGCTGGGTCTTCGGCCCGGTGTGCCCGACGTATTCGCCGACGAGCGCGGACCGGTCGGCCTCGATCAGGTGGCCGCGCTCCAGCAGCCCCACAGCCGCCAGGATCCTGCCGTACAGCCTGGCCACCGTCGTCTTGCCGGTGCCGGGGTTGCCGGCGAAGACCAGATGGCGGCTGAGCGGCGGCGCGGCCAGGCCCGCGGCGCTGCGCCGCTGCACCATGCGCATCAGCTTGACCAGCGAGGACACATCCTGTTTGACGCGCGCGAGCCCGACCAGCCGCTCCAGTTCGCCGAGCAGATCGGGCAGGCTCTCCCCGGAGGCCGCGGCGGCCTCCTCGGGGGAGGTCTCCGTCTGGGCTGACGCCTCCACAGCCGGCGGTTCCCCGCCGCCCGTCACCGCCGGTGCCACCGGAGCGGTTTCGGGCCACCGCGCGTCCCGCACACCGCTGGAGAGGCAGTCGTCCACGACCGGGCGGGCACCGGCGTCGGCGTTCAGGTCCTCGGCCGCGTCGCGAACCCGCATCCGGCGCAGCACCGGTGTGGCCGACGCTCCGAGATGCACGGCGGGGAAGCCGGGCCCGACGATCTCGCAGTCCTCGAATTCACCGCCGCCGCCCGCGTCGACGATCAGCCCGTTCTTGCCCGGACGCAGAATCCGTACATCGCGCAGCAGCGGCCGGGCGCCGCCCGCGACCACCACCCCCGACCCCGCCGCCTGACGGATCTCGACGCCGGCGGCCGTGGGCCCGGCGTTCGCCTCGACGACCAGGCCGGCGGTGCCGGGCCGCAGCACTCTGCCGCCCGTCAGCTCGACGTCACCGGGGCCGAAGGTGACCGCCGCCCGCTCGGCGTCGGCCACTTCGCACTCCGACAGCCGCACCGGGCCGGCGGATCGCGCGATGATCCCGGCCCGGCAGCGCTGCACGGCCAGCCCGCTCACCTCGGCGACAGCCTCCTCCGCGAGGTCCAGCCCGGACATGCCGCAATCGGCGATCCGGGCGTCCGTCAGCTCCAGTCCGGCGTTGGCCACGGCGTGCACCCCGTGCTCCGGGGTGACGCTCACCCGCAGCCGGGTCAGGACGGCGTGGGTGCGGCCGCCGAGGTGCACCGCGCTGAACCGGCAGTCGCGCAACTCGCAGTCCGTCAGCCGGACCGTGCTGTCGTCGGTGGCGACCAGGCCGTTGGCCGCGGAGCCGCGCACGGTGAGTTCCGTCGCGGAGAGCTGAGCGGCGCCCTCGACCATCAGGGCCGCGCCGGAGGTCCGTACGATCCGGCAGTCGACCATCCGCACCCGGGAAGCCGAACCGGCGGCCACCGCCGAGCCCGCGCAGTCGCGCAGCGTGGTCGCCAGCACCAGCACCTCGGCGGAGCCGGTGGCGGCGAGCGCGTCGGCGCCCGATCCCGACAGCTCGCAGCCGTGCAGCACCAGCCCGCCCGTCGCCCCGGCGGGGACGGCGCCCTCGTCGAAGGCGGCGTCCGGGAGCGGCGAGCTGCCCAGGACGCGCACCGCCTCGCCGCCGCAGTCCCGCACCCGGCAGTCGGCCAGCAGCGCCGCCGCCCGGTCCTCGACCAGCAGACCGCTGCGTCCCGGGCGTACCAGCGCGCAGTCGCGCAGCACCGCCCGGGCGTCCTCGCGCACCCGCAGCCCCGATCCGGAGGCGGCGCGGATCTCGGTGCGGACGAGTTCCAGGGCGGTGCCGCCGCCCGCCACGAGGCCGGTGCCGTCCGCGCCGTCCAGCAGGCAGTCGGTCAACCGGACGGCCCCGGTGGTGCGCAGCAGCACACCAGCGAGCGCGGCGCCGGTCAACCGGGCGTCGCGCAGGTCCAGTCCGGCGTCGCCCAGCGCTTCCAGCCGTCCCCGGGCGATGCCGCCGCCGGACCAGTCGGTGGTGCCGCCGGAGAGCAGGACGGCCGCGCGGTCGGCGGCGGCGCCCCGTACGGTCAGGTTCCGAACGGTCAGTCGGCCGCCGGGGAGCACCTCGACGGCGGGCCGCTCGGAGTCGGCGGCCAGTGTCACCCGGCCGGGGGCGGCTCCGGTCCCCGCGTCCGCCCCGTTCGCGGTCCCGTCCCCGTCAGCGGAGTCGTGCGCGGGCAGCAGAGTGACCCGGCCCTCGACCCGCAGGCACTCGCGGTAGACGCCCGGCGCGATCCGGATCTCGTCGCCGTCGCCGGCTGCCAGCAGCGCGGCGGCGATGGTGCGGTGGGCGTGCGGGCCGCGGTCGGCGACATGGTGGACCGCCGCGGTGCGGACGGCGGGGTACGGCGTCATGGCGCGCCTTCGTTGGACTGGTCGGGGCGGTGGGCCCGGGGCTCGTCGAGAGTGAGGTCCGCCAGGTCCCGGCGGATGTCGAGGCCGGACATATCCACATCGGGCATATCCACGTCGGGCGGCGGCGCGGGGGCGCGCGAGACGTTCGGGCGGGAGCGTTTGGGGCGTGGCTCGCCGGATCCGCTCGCCTCGCCGGACCCACCCGGCGCAGCGCTGTCGCCGCCTCGGGGCCCGGCCCGGCCCGGTGCGGAGGAGTCCGGCAAGTGCGCGGTCCAGCCGCCCTCGGGCCCGGTGTTCCAGTCGATCGCCAGCACGTCGTCGCGGGAGCGCTTGCCCGCGCCCGGGCGGCTCACGGTGTGCTCGACGCCGTCCGGGCCGGTGAGCTTGATGTCCTTGCCCAGCGCCGCCGCGTAGTGCTCCAGCAGGTGCAGGCCGCTCTGCTCCATGGAGAACGCCTCCTGCGACGCGCGCAGGCCCTGCAAGGTGTCGGACGGCGGATGGATGCGCCCGGTGACCAGCCTGACGAAGAAGTCCTCCACGCCCAGACCGACCTTGTTCGCTCCGTCGGCCATCCTCTTGAGGACCGTCGGGGTCTTCACCTTCGCGATGAGCGTGTCGAGCATCCTCACCGGGTCCAGGCCGGCCGCGGTGGCGCCGGCCTGGTCGAGTGCGTGGAAGAGGGATCCCGGCGTCATGTCGAGGGTCCTCGTCGGCAGGTGTTCGTGCGCGAAGTACCGCAGGTGCCGCAGCAGATGCGCGCCGTCGGAGCTGAGGGCCAGGGTCTGCGAGAACAGCCGGACGTCGTTGGGCGTGATGCCGGCCCAGAGCGCCGGGCTGCCGGGCACCTTGGCGGAGACCGCCAGGCCCACCGGGTTCGTGCCCGGAATCCCCAGCCGCGGGTCGAGGCCGGCGGCCAGTCGCGCGGAGGTGACGTTGCGCGAGGGCTCCCCCGGCCGCTGATGCACCGGCCACAGCGGGTCGTTGGAGGTCCCGAGCTGGTCGTACTTCGCCTTGATCCAGTCGTCGCGGTGCGGGGCGAGCTCCAGCCCGGAGCGCCCGGACTGAACGTTCTGGCCGCCGCCCAGAGCGTCCCGGTTGAACAGCCGGTCGAGGGGGTTCTTCAGCGCCGCGTGGTCCTGCGGCAGCTTGCCGTCCTTCCACAGGCCCTTCATCAGCCGGGACAGATCGGTCGCCGTCGCCGCGCCCTCGAAGTCGGTGACGAACGGCGTGCCGCGCGCCGGCAGGGTGTGGTTGGCGGCGGCGATCTCCCGCAGGGTGTGCTGCGCCGCGTCGGCCGCGGGGTTGCCGGTGAGGGGCAGATCCTTGTCCAGTTCCCAGGCGTTGAGCTTGTTCAGCGTCTCGCTCATGCCCTGGAACTCGCCCGCGCCCGCGCCGAACCGGACCGCGGGCAGGGTGCTCTCGTCGAGCATGGTCGCGGCGGCGTCCACGAACAGGTTCGGCTCCGGCGAGTACGGCAGTTGCGGGTGGAGGCCGGCGAGCCGGGTGCGCACCCGCATGTCCAGCCGGATGCGCTGGTCCAGGGTGGGCAGGAAGTCAGCGCTGACCGGGCCCTTGTCCTTCTTGCCGCCCTTCGTCACCGGGCCCGCGGTCTGTTTCGGCGCGTCCGCGTCGATGCGGACGTTGGTCTCGGCGACGAGCCGGTCGGCCACGCCGGGCGCGAGGTCCGGCATCCGGTAGCCGCCGGACATCATCAGCGGTCGCAGCGGCGTGAACCCGGGGCTGTCGCCCGCGCGGAGCACGGAGTCGAAGTGCTCGAAGACGTGGCCGCCGCCGGGGACGGTGTGCGGGTACGCGTCGAAGTCCATGATGGAGAAGTAGGGATGGGCGTCGTTCGCCATCATGGTGTGCGCCAGATGGCGGGCGGCCGGGCTGGTCAGGACGGCGTTGCGGGCGGTGCCGTACGGGAAGTGGCCTTCGCGGAAGGGCGGCAGCGGGGTCGCGACCAGTGCCAGGGGGCGCGCGAACGTCGTCTGGCCGAGCGCCTGGTTCATGGCGGCCCGGATCTGCGGCAGCGCGTCCCTCGCGCCGTTGACTCCGACGACGACGGCCACCCGGTCGTCGAATCCGCGCAGGCCGTGGGTGATCGAGTTCAGGAAGTCCGGCAGCCCGCCGAGTTCGCTGTGGTGAACGATGGAGTTGACCACGTAGGCGACCGGGCGGGAGTCCTCGACGCTCTTGCGCACCCAGTCCAGGTATTCGGTGCCGGACATCGGCCCGTGCCCGCCGCTGCCGTGCCCGCCGCTGCCGAGCCCGGCGAAGGCGTCGTTGACCAGGGTGTGCTGCTCCCCGGGCGGGTTGGGCCCGTCCGGCCGCCACGGGCGGACGCCCCCGGTGGGGCGCGCGGGCGGAGCGCCGGCGCCGGCCGCCGCCGATGTGGGCGCGGGGACGTCCACGTCCATCGCGTCGGATTCGGATACGGATACCGAGGAGGAGGTGGAAGAGGTGGAAGAGGTGGAAGAAGTGGAAGAGGTGGAAGAAGTGGAAGCGGAGGAGGGCCAATCGATGTCCATCGGGACCGGGTCCTTCGCGACGGCGGTGGGATGCGACGTCGGCGCCGAGTGGGCGCCCCCGAGGAGCCCACCCCGCTCGCTGAAGATCTTCCCGGTGATGGACTGCATCTCCAGGCGCGTCGCCGCGGCGTCGATGCCGAGACGGTCGAGCCCGGACCCCGCCGCGTCGACTGCCTTACGGGCGGTGTCCAGCCGCTCCAGGGCTGCGAGGTGTACGACGGTCGGCCCGGTGGAGGAGCCATGGCCCGGCAGCGGCGGTTGCCGCTCCATCAGCCGCCCTGCCTTGGCCAGGTCGGTGAGCGAACGCTCGTAGCCGGCCCAGGCGTTGAGCTTGGCCACCGCCTCGGTGCCGGTCGATCCGCCGAGGATGAGCAGGTGCCCTGCCCGGATGCGCTGGTTCATGGCGGCGGCGGCCGCGAAGCCCCCGAACGAGCCCTTCTGGGGTGCGGTGATGACGGAGGGGTGTGGGGTGTCGGTCCCGATGCCCTCCATGTCCCTTGAAGGAGTGTGCGGTTGGACGGCGCGTTGCTTGCCCTTGCCGTTGTTCGGCGGCGGGCCTTGGGGACGGTCGGCGGTCTGCGGCACGGGGGCTTCGGACGTCGGGGCGACCGACTTCGACACGGGAGCATCAGCCACCGGCCCCACCGTTTTCGGCACCGGAGCATCAGCCACCGGCCCCACCGTTTTCGGCACCGGAGCATCAGCCACCGGCCCCACCGCCCGCGACACCGGAGCCGGTGCGGAGCCGCCCGGGTGGGCGATGAGGTCGAGGGCGTCGTCGGCCGGCTTCGCGGCGGCCGAGCCTGCGACGTCCAGCGCGGGCCGGGCGGAGATCCCGGCCGCCGCGGTGCTCTGGACGCTGAGCCCGGTGGGCGAGGGCCGCACCGCGTCGTCACCGCGGAGGAGATCCATCGCCAGGTGGTGTGCGGACTGGCCGGGCCGGGGCTCGGGGCGGGAGAGCGGCAGCCCGCTCGGGCCGTCGTGCGCACCGCTCGTGACGGCCGGGCTGTCCACACGGAGGCCGGTGTGCACGATCGACGGCGGACGGCCGGACGCGTCCGCGGCACGCGCGGCCACCGAGCCGGAGGAGGCCGGGGCGGAGGAGGCCGGGGCGGGCAGGTTCGGGGCGTCAGCGCCGACGTGCTGCCCGGCGGGGTGCGGCATCCCCGCGGAAGTCGCCGTCCCGGGGAGTCCGGCCGGGACGTGGCCGACCGGTGCGGTCGCCGCGACCGACTGGCCGTCGATCGTGCGGGGTTCGGCGTCGCCGACGCGCAGCGTGATGCCGTCGTGCCGGATGGCGGTGACGGCCACGTCGCCGAGGGCCAGCGCGTTGAGTTCGGGGAACGTCATATCGTTCAGCGCCTCGGCGTGGCCGACCGCGCCGCGGGCGAGCGTGACCCCGCCTCCCATTCCGACTGCGGAAGTCGCACCGCCCGCGGAGGTCATGCCGGTGGTCGTGCTGCCCACGTGCACGCTCCCGGACGCCTCAGCGAGGTGCGGGAGCGCCGAGGACCCGCCGTGCGCGTCGCTCAGCAGGTCGACGGCGGTGTGGCCGGGCAGCAGCAGATTGCTCTCAAGCCGTACGTGGCCCGCGGCCAGGTCGGTCTGGTGGATGAGCTGTGCGGCGCTGGAGGAGCCGCCGTCCGCGCCCGGCACGCTGAGTCCGCCGGGTGAAGTGGTCATCCCGTGCGGCGCGGGCGGGGTCAGCAGGCCGGCTGCGCCGGTCCCCAGGCCGTCGGGCGAGCCGGCGCCCATGCCTGTCAGGTGCAGGCCGGGCGCGTGGCCGAGGCCGCCCACGGCCGAGGGTGTGCCGAAGCCGTGCGCGGCCGTGTCGAAGCCGGGCGCTCCCGAGAACCCGTGCGCCCCCGCCGATCCGGGCGCTCCCGCGAACCCGTGCGTTCCCGCCCCCGCGAACCCGTGTCCTCCCCCGCCCGCCAACCCGTGCGCACCCGCCCCCACCGACGGCAGCGCCGCGGTGAGACCGCCGTGGAGGGCGGCTCCGGGCGCGACGGACAGGGCTCCGTGCGCCATGCCGGGGAGCACATGCCCGAGCCCCTGAAGGTTGACGGTGGGCAGCCCGCCCAGGGCTATGTGGAAGAGGCCGGCCATGCCCTGGGGGGAGAAGGCCGTCCCCGGCCGGAAGAGCTGCGCCGGCGAGCCGCCGCCGGCGGCTCCCGGCGTGAAGTGCGCTCCGGGCGGTGTGATCGCGGACATGGGGACCATCGCGCCGGGGCCGGTGTGGGCGAGCGGCTCGCCGGCCCGCAGCGCGGCGTCGGTCCGGCCCGCGTTGTTCAACAGCTGGTGCAGATGCGGCTGCGAGATGCCCAGCACCCGCTCGCCGAAGGCCAGCCGGGCCGCGCCGCCGAAGCCGAGAACGCTGATCTCGGTCGCCCTCAGGGGCACCAGCGTGGCCACCGTCAGCCGTCCCAGTCGCTGGACGGTGACCAGCCCGTAGGCGCCGGCTTTGGCCCAGGCGCCGTTGACGCCGCCGGTGACGGTGGCCCAGTCCTTGCCGATGGCGGTGAGCGCGTTGCCCCAGCCGCCCTTGACCATCGAGCCGAAGCCGCGCAGCATCGCGCCCAGGTCGATCCGCAGGACTGGGGCGAGGTGTGCGCCGACCACCATCGGCGCGATCACGAACTTGGGCAGCCCGGAGAGCGCGGAGAAGTGCCCGATCTGCGACCAGATGTTCCGGCCGGCCCCGGCGAGCGAGCCGACCCCGCTCTTGAGACTGTTGCCGAGGCCCTTGAGCAGGGCGCCGACGTTGATGCCCTTGGTGCTGGGGAACAGCACGCCGAGGAAGGCGAGGCCGAGTTCGAGGCCGCTGGCCTTGCCCTGGCTGAAGTCCACGATGGTCTTGATGAGCAGGGCGGCGTTCATGGCCCAGGCCAGGATGCCCAGGGCGCCGCCGGTGAAGACCGCGAGCACCGAAATGATGATCGTGAGCCATTGGAACACCTCCCAGAAGAGGTCGCAGTCGCTGGTGGGCTGGACCATCAGCTCGCCCGCGTCGTGCAGTTGCTTGCGCAGTTCCGAGGCGGCGGTGGCGAGGTCCGACTTCGCGTCCTTCGCGTTCTCACTCAGGGTCTGCCGCTGCGGGTCTTCCGGGGGCAGCCCCTGGGCCCCGGACAGCGCCCGGTCCGCCTCGTCCTGGGCGCTTCCGACCGCGGTGGAGTAGGTCCGGATGGCGGCCTCGGACTTGTGGAAGGACTCCTCCACCCGGCCGACGAACTTGTACAGGTGCTCGTCCACCATGTCGCGCAGCCGGTCGGCGGTCTGGCCGATGAAGCGCTGGCCGTCACCCGCGGTGTTCTGCAGTTCGCGCAGCCCGCTGTTGATGGTGCCGGCCGCGGCGGCCAGCTCGCGCATGGTGTCAGCGATGGCGTTCAGCGTCGCGGGATCACCGGGTGCCGGATCTCCGTCGATACCGAGCGCGCTCCAGTCGCCGGGACGCGTTCCCAAGGTCTTCCCTCCACAAGCCGGTCGGCTGCCGCCCGCATCCGGCGCCGTTCACCGCACGGGACGCAGCACGCAGCACGTCGCCCGTCGCACTGTTGGTCGCACCTGTTCGCCGCACCGGACACTATGGATACGAGCCCGCCGCGCCTTCGGTTCACTCTGTGAACGACATCACACCGTACTTGCGCTGGTCACGGCCCTGCCGCTGAACTGTTCGCACATCCGGTGCGTTTCACCAGTGAACGTATCGCTGAACCGGCCCCGGGAGTCACCGTGCCTGACATCGTCGTCGACTACGAATTGCTCAACGACGTCGCGAAGAAGGCCCGCAGCCTCAAGGACCAGGTCCAGGCGGCGCGGGAGAGCAAGCAGGAATACGCCACCGAAGAGGTGGGGGCCGGCGGTGTGTCGAGCGCCATCCTGGCCTACTACAGCATCTGGAAGGGCTCCTTCAAGCGCTCCGAGGAGAAGCTGGAGAAGCTCGGGGGGCTGTACGAGGGCGTGGCCAAGGGCTGGGCGGACTGGGACTTCCGGCTGGCGGGACAGGCCGGCAAACAGGAGGCGTCGCTCGCCGCTGATCTGTACAAGACCCAGAAGGAGATCTGGGACGACTGGCAGAAGCAGGTCGCCGACGGCACCGTCGACCCCAACGACCCGCACGCCCCCAAGCCGCCCGGTGAGCGCCCCGGCGAGTGGACCACCGACGACGGCCACGGCAACACCACGACCACCAGTTACGAGTACGGCGCGGACGGCAAGCCCACGAAGATCAGCACCACCATCCACACCAACACCGGGCTGACCGCGACCGACACCAGCAACTACCACCCCGACGGCACGTACGACTCGACGGCCACCGATGTCTACGGGAACGTCACCACCACCACGGGCAACTCACAGGTGACGGAGTCGGGCGACGACAAGACCACCAAGGACTACTTCTCCAGCGTCACCAAGAGCGGTGACGGCAAGGAGAGCACCACCACCGGCACCACCACCTCGGTCTACGACAGCATCACCGGCCACCGGGACTCCGGCACCACCTATACGACGGTCGGCCCGGACGAGGACGGCGAACAGGGCACGGTCCAGGGCACGACCCACTCCTCGGTCGACATCGGCGGCCACGAGGTGAACACCACCATCGAGGTCAAGGAGGACGGCAGCGGCACCAAGACCACGGTGACCGACGGCCGTACCGAGGAGTGGACGAGCAGCACCGCCGGCCAGGACAGCGGCTGGGAGCCGTCCGAGGACGAGGACTGAGGACGACCCCGATTCACCCGGCGGTTCGCCCGACCGCACCGCCGGTTCTTTCCCACCCATCACCACGCAGGGAGCTCGCACCATGGCCGCAGGCAACATCAACCTCGATTACACCGAGATCGTCCGGGTGTCCAATGTGATGAACCAGGCGGTGAACGACATCAACCCGCATCTGCTCAGCACCAAGACGTCCGTCGAGGGACTGCTGGACAACGGCCTGTTCATGCAGCAGAGCAGCCCGGCCATGAAGGCGGCCTACGAGAAGCTCACGGCCTCGCTCCAGCAGGCGGTGGAGAGCATCAACAGCTTCGCCACCCAGTTCACCAAGATCAAGGAGTCCGTCGAGAAGATGGACCACGACATCGCGGCCAGCACCAACCAGTCCTGACGCCGTGGTGGGCGTGCGCCCACCACGAAAGCCGCCGCCCGCGGTCGCCTCGTCAGCGACCGCGGGCGGCGTCGTATCCGCGCGGCGTCGTACGGGCGGGGGTCAGCCGCCCGACCGCAGCACCGTCTCCGGGACGAGCACCGACACCAGCGCGCCGGTGACCGGATCGACCGTCAGCCCGCGCCCGGGCGTGGGCCGTCCGCGCAGCAGGTCGTACGGGATGCGGACGCCCAGCAGGTCGCCCTCCCCCGGTGACTGCGGCGACAGCAGCACGCCCTTGCGGACCCGCCGGACCTGTCCCAGCCAGCCGATGCCCGCCGAGGTCAGGGTCTCCGCGGTGGCTGCCGCGGCGAGGCCCAGGCCGCGGTCCCGGCCGGTGGCGGCGATCTCGCGGAGCACCGAGTCGGCGGACGGCATCTGGGCCAGCAGGTCCGCGTCGTCCACCAGCAGCACGGCCGGCCCGTCCCCCGCCGCCAGCGCCTCGCGCACCTCGTCCGCCATCGGGTCGGGCGCTTCGAGGACGACGGCCTGCGGGTGCCGGCGCAGCCCGCGCAGCGGCGACTCGCGCGGGGTGATCGCGACCACCCGGGTGCCGCCCGCGAGCAGCGAGACCGCGAGGCTCGCCAGCGCGGTCGAGCGCCCGGCTCCGGGCGGCCCACTGATCAGGAAGGACGGCGCGTCGGAGGCGAAGTCCACCCCGACCGGGCCGAGATCGTCGCCGCCGATGCCGAGCAGCCCCCACAGCGGACGCCGCAGGGCCGCGGGCACCTTCTCGTACGCCTCGGTGAAGCTGACCTGACGCGGCAGGCTCAGCACCTTCGTCGGGCGGCGGGCGGCCGGTACGTCCTTGTCCCGGCGGGCGGCCTCCGCGCCGATCCTCCCGAGCGCCGCCGCCTGGTCACGGCCGGTCGGCAGCGCGCCGGTCGCCTCGCCGAGCAGGGCGACCTGCACCTCGGTGCCGTTGCCGCCCCGCCAGCCGCGCCCCGGCGGGACGACGGCCGGGATCTGCTTGGACGGGATCTGGGCGAGCATGTACTCGCTGCGGTCCGTCAGCCGCAGCAGCAGCCGTTCGTCGTTGAGGGAGGCGACTTTGCCGGAGAGCAGGGCCCGCTCCGAGGTGGCGATCACATGGACGCCCATGGGCGCGCCTTCGCGGATCAGCGCGGTCAGTTCCTGCACCGGCCGGCCGCCGTCGTGGTCGGCGAGCAGCGCGGTCAGCGAGTCCCAGCCGTCGATCAGCACCACCAGGTGGGCCGGCCGCTCGGCGGCGGGCAGCAGGGTGCGCAGCTCGGCGAGGTCCGCCACGCCGTGGGCGGTGAGCAGTTCCTGACGGCTGCCCATCTCGGCGAGCAGCCGGGCCAGCAGCCGGTTGAGCCGTTCCATGTCGGCCCGCGGCACCACCGCGCCGCAGTTGGGCAGCGCCGTGAGCGCGGCGAGCGCGCCGCCGGCCGCGTCGATGCCGTACAGGTGGACGTCGGCGCTGGAGTGCCGGCGGGCCAGTGCGCCGGCGATGGTGCGCAGCGCCTGGGAGCGGCCGGAGCGCGGGGTGCCGATGATGTAGAGGTGGCCGAAGCGGGAGAAGTCCAGCTCCAGGGGCTCCTGGCGTTGGATGCCGGGCAGGTCGGCCAGCGCCCAGGGGACGGGGGCCAGCCGGCCGTCGGCCGGGTCCGGGCGGTGCGGCAGTTCGTGCAGGCCGACGGCGCCCGGCAGCGGGGGCAGCCAGGGGCTGGGCTGTGGTGCGATCCGCAGGTCGGCGGCGGCTTCCCGGACGGCTTCCACGAGTGCGGTCAGGTCGGTCGCCGCTTC
>NZ_JAYMZR010000107.1:19423-22333 GCF_035828615.1 Streptomyces sp. H27-D2
GGGGCCGGGTTCGGCGGCGGTGCGGCCCAGCAGGGACCAGTTCACCTCGCTGGTCCAGACGGTGGCTTCGTCCGCCGCGGCCGGTCGCTGCGGGGAGGCGTCGCTCTCCGCTGCCGCCGCGCTCTCGTCGGCGGGGCCGTCGGCGGTGCGGAGCGCGCCCACGTAGGCGGTCTGGAAGGGCAGCGCGGAGCGGTGGCCGATCCGGGCCAGGGCGCGGCCCGGGGTGCCGCTGGAGATGCTCACCGCGTCGTTGACCTCCAGGACGTCCTGGCTGTCCATGGCGTCGGTGACGCGCAGGGCGATCCGCAGGTTGGTGTTGGCCCGGATGTCCGCGGTGACCACGCCGGCGGGCCGCTGGGTCGCGAGCAGCAGGTGCAGGCCCAGGGACCGGCCGCGCTGGGCGATGCCGACGAGTCCGGGGATGAAGTCCTGGACGTCGCGGGCGAGGGTGGCGAACTCGTCGATGACCAGCAGCAGCCGGGGCAGCGGGGCGAGCGAGGGGTCGCGGCGGCGCAGCGCGCGGTATTCGGCGTGGTCCTTCACGCCGACGTCGGCGAGGATTTGCTCGCGCCGGGTCAGTTCGGCGGCGAGCGAGGCGAGGGCGCGCTCCACCAAGTGGCTGTCGAGGTCGGTGACCATGCCGAGCACGTGCGGCAGCCGGACGCAGTCCTGGAAGGCGCTGCCTCCCTTGTAGTCGACGAGTACGAAGGTCATCTCGTCCGGGCGGTTGACGGCGGCCAGCGAGGCCACCAGCGTCTGGAGCAGCTCGGACTTGCCGGCGCCGGTGGTGCCGGCGATGAGCCCGTGCGGGCCGTCCTTGACCAGGTCGAAGGTCACCGGCCCGGTGTAGCCGACGCCCAGCAGCATCGCGGTCGAGGCGGGCCGCTTGGCCCAGCGCACCACCAGTTCCTCCGCCCGGGGCGGCTCCAGGTCCAGCAGTCCCAGCAGGCCCACCCGGTCGGGGAGGCCGTCGGAGCCGTCGGGCGTGACGTCCCGTACGGGGGCCAGCGCGCGGCCGATCCGCTCGCACCACGCGGTGTCGACCAGGTCCGGGCGGATCTCGGTGAGGTCGGCGCTGCCGGTGCGGCGCAGCGTCAGATCGCGGGCTCCCACGGCGCAGACCGAGACGCACTCCTCGGGGAGCATCCGCTCCTCCAGGTCCAGGCAGACCAGGAAGACCCGTACGGCCGGGCCTTCCTTGAGCACCTGCACCACGCCGGGGACGTCGCGCAGCCGCCTGGCGCCGTCGAGCACGACGACCAGGTCGGGCTGGCTGAGCAGCGCCCCGCTCATCGCGGAGTCGCGGGCGCGCGCCCGGGAGCGCACCGCCGAGACCAGTTCGGAGACGCGGTTGGCCACCGTCTCCGGGTCGTTGCCGAGCGTGACGGCGGGTCCGCTCGCCTCCTGCGCGGAGAGCCCGCCGT
Organism: Streptomyces sp. H27-D2; assembly: GCF_035828615.1. Taxonomy (NCBI): domain Bacteria; kingdom Bacillati; phylum Actinomycetota; class Actinomycetes; order Kitasatosporales; family Streptomycetaceae; genus Streptomyces; species Streptomyces sp. H27-D2. The sequence continues at coordinate 20,848 of NZ_JAYMZR010000107.1, forward strand.
GGCCCGGCCGGGCGTGCGGCAGCCAGCGGACCCATTCCCAGGCGGGAGCGCCGGCCGCGTCGGTGAGCACGGTGACCCGTACGTCGCGCGGGCTGTGCAGGACCGCCGCCTGGACCACCAGCCAGCGGGCCAGTGCCCGCGCCGATTCCTGTTCGCCCGCGATGCCGAGGACACCGTCCCCGCAGAGGTCGACGCCGATCGGCACGTCCGGGATCCGCCAGTTGACGGAGCGGTGGTTGTCCTCGCGGGAGCTGTCCTCGACCGTCAGCAGTGAGGACTGCGCCACGGTCCCCACCCGCAGCATCAGGTGGTCGGGGTGGCCGCGCCGGCGCTCCCACAGCCTCGCTCCGGGGCCCACGGCCCACAGCCCGGCGGACGCGGGGTCGGGGCCGCCGGCCACCCGCAGGCGTCGTTCGCGCTCGACCTTCCGCTCGATGTCCCGTTCCAGCGAGTCGCGCCGGGCCCGGTAGTTGGCGACGCCCTCCACGAAGTCGCGGCGGCCGTTGCGACGGCTGCTGAACCAGTTGGCGATGGCGAGGAACGGGCTGAAGAACGCGAACATCAGGTAGAAGTACGAGTGCAGCACGGCGACCATGCCGATGCCGAAGAACATCGGGGCCAGCACCACGAGTATCGGTATCGGCCGCTTCGCGGGCGGGTTGGGCGGCGAGGGCAGCACGAACCGCTCGGGCACCAGCGGCGGGATGATCCGCGGCGGCCGGTTGAAGTCCAGATGCGCGCCGTCCTCCGAGACCGTCACCGCGGCGTCGGCCTCGGTGGGTTCGGTCACCCGCAGCAGGAACTCGCCGAGGACGAGTTCGCTCTCCAGCGGCCACGGGACCCAGCCTTCGGGCACGGATCGGTGCCTGTCGGCGTCGAGGTCGGGCAGTTCGGGCGGCGGTGCGGGAGGCAGCGGCGTGGCGTCCGCGCGGGGCCGGTCCCGCGGTGGCTGCGGGACGGACATCCGTACGCCGTCCGACCCGCCGGTGTACAGCAGCGCCGTTCCGTCCGGCCGTACGGTGACGCGGACGCCGTCCGAGGGGACGTCGCGTCCTTCGAGGCGGACCGCGCTGCCCGGCTGGGGCCCGATGGTGTGGGTGCCGGGTTCCAGCAGCCAGGCCCGGCCGGATTGCCTGCCGCCGACGAGTTGGAGTTCGCAGCCGGGGCCGCGCGGCAGCCGCTCGCCGTCGGCGGAGCGTGAGGGGGGCGGGAGGTCGCCTCGCACGGGTCCGTAGCCACCGGGTTCCGGGCCGGCCGGCCCACCGACGCCGAGCGTCACGCCGTCGCGGATTCCGGAGGCCGCGAGCGGCAGGGCGGCGGGCAGCTCGCGGTCCCCGAGGAACAGCGCGGGCGTATCGCCGCCGTGGTCCGTGCCGGCCAGCCGGGCGGCGAGCGCTCCGACGGTGGTCCTGCCGGTGGTGTTGAGGAACAGGTCGCGGCTCAGGCCGGGGGAATCGGCCGAGACGATGCTGAGGAAGATTCTCAC